>JBNMJE010000022.1:0-22322 GCA_050873645.1 Succinivibrio sp.
GCAGAAAATTACCTGAAGATTATGTCCTACATTGGCACCGCCAAAAAGAATGGCATAAATGCAGTTAAAGCATTAAAAGCTGCTTTTGACGGTACCCCTGACATTATCTTTGGTCGGTAGGGTTCTGAATAGTTACGAATTGGATTTATTTTAAGTACTAATCTTCCTGCTTTTCGTTTAATTTCTTGCGCAGGATATCAGCGTAATCCTTTACTGTATTCTCTGGTACATAACCTACAACAGTAAATAGTGGATAACCATCTACTTTAACCTCAACTACAGGCTCAGTTACGTTACGCTCTACAGGGTTTGGTAAATAGGTATAAGTGTGTACCTTTACATAGTGGTATGAAACAAAGCCTTCAAAGTTTGAAACGCTGTAACCTGTTAAAGATACATAAACTAAATCTACTACCTGATCGATAGTAAGCTCAGGATAGGTGTACTTAGCTTTACCAAAATCCTCTTTTTGCTCTTCTTGCTGCAGAGTAGCTGTTTCTTTACCTTCCTCTGCTTTAGGAGCCTCATTTGCTTTATCAAAAGCTTTAATAATATTCTTTAAGGCATCTAATGCTTCTTCAGGGGTTAAAGTCTTTTGCTTATTGAAAACATTAGTGCCATCAATATCAACTTTAATGCGCTGAACATGATGATGACCATCTTCAGTTGCATTTGGAAGTCTTTTTCTCTGAGAAATCAGTTTTACTAAATGTCCATCGATGATTGATACGATGTGAGCATAAGTTGGGGTTCCGGTACTTAAATTAAAAAATGCCTCTTTAAAATTGGAACGATCCATTTGATCCTCCTTAATCTAATTGCTTGTCTAACTTTGTTGAACTTTCTTTGTAATTAAAATTTCTTTGTAATTAAAGTCTCTTTGTAATTAAACTTTCTTTTTAATTGAACAAATAAGTTCTTTATGTAAATCGTATATCAAAACATATATACGGCTTGTGTTAAAACCGTGTAAATTTACGTTTTGCGTATTGAAACATAAGAAAAAGAAATTAAGTATAAGATAGATCACAAGATTTTTATTAGAAGATGAATTTTTTGCAAATAATTTGACGTTCTAAACAAAAATTCTGTAAAAGAAAGTATGTGAAAGCAGAAATTGTCTTTCTCAAATTTGGAAGAAACCTACTATTCTGAAAGGTTCAGGCAAATAAGTACATGCAAACAAGTGTACTTTTCTTGAGTTCTAGAATATGAAAAAAAATATAATGGTGACGGCTGGTATAATGCAGCTACTTTTATGTCTCTGCACTATATCAACAAAGAATTAGAACTGCTAGATAAATGTATGAATGCTATTCTTCATTTTCATCATAATCCTCTTCATCGTAATCATCTTCGTCATAATCATCTTCGTCATAATCGTACTGTTTTACTTTACCGACACTTTTGATGCACTTTGACAGCTCAGATAATGATTTATCTTTTTCCGCTTTTGAAACATGAATGACGAAATACCAATCGTCTCCAAAATCATAATGAAAATAAAACTTTGTTCCCTTTTTTGGATTTAGGTGAGTTATCGGTCTATGAATGTCATATTCTCCAAACTCAGGATCTGGATCGCAATATTCTGGTTCTTCAGGAATTGAATCAACTTCATCTGAAGAATTTGCTTCTTCAGTATCTTCATCTCCGCATTCCCAAAAATCATAGGGACAGTAATCTTCACCTAAGCTATAAATAATATTTCCATCGACATGTCTTAATTTTGTTCTAAATTCATACATATGATCAAAGTCAAAATCAAATGCTCTCAAAATATCACCAGCTAGCTCATCAAACTCACATCTACCATCGACTTGCAATGTTCTGTAGCAAGTTCTAGCCATTCCATAGGGATATATTTTTAAGGTATAAAGCATGTTTTTTTTCTTTGATTTTGTTATTGCGTATTTATAAATTCAAGAGGATAACTTCACTCGCTATCCTCCAATTTTTAAGCATTTAGTTATTCACCAGCTGCAGCTTCAATAAGATCATCAAGATCATTTTGAACCTGTACTAACTCTGCTTTTTTCTGCATGATGCTTGCATCATCTGGAGTAGATGCAGCCTTTTCTTTTGAAGCACGTACTTTAGCAATTTTTTCTTCTAAAGTCTTGGATAAAGCCTGTTTTTGTTTTAATGAAGCTTCAACTTCATCAAGTTTATTTGACAGAGCATCCAACTCTTTTAGTTTTGCTTCACGGTTGTTAATTAGTTCAGCTCTTTTTTGTCCTAAAGCAATCACACTTTCAGATAATTCATGTTGCTCTTGAGCTAAATCATGAATTTCCTGTTTTTTCTGTTCAGAACGCTGTGAGTAAGAACCTGAGACTACACAGCCTAATTTATCTAGCATACCAGGATCGGTAATTTTAGGATCACACTCTTCAGGTGTCATAGTGCAGGCTGTAAGCACCAATGGTACAGCACACATTAAGATTATTTTCTTCATAATAACTCCGTTAATGAGCACTAAATTTAGTGCTCATGAGTATAAAAACTGTTATCTACAAGCTTTTAATTTTTGCTATTTTCTTAAGCTGTAGTAATTCCGTTAACTTTGTTCTTTACAGCCAAAGTCTTCTCTGAGTAGTCTGCGATAGCACCTTCAAGTGCATTGATACTATCATTGGTCTTAGCAATTTCCTCTTCAAGAGCCTTTTGCTTTTTAAGAGCATTATCTGTATCAATAGCACCTACACCACCCTTGCCTTCTTTTAGACCTTCTAGGGCATCAGTTTGAGCTTGTAAGTTCTCTTGATCAGCCTTTAAACGCTCCTGCATATAAGCTAGGTTCTTTGACATCTCATCAGCTTTTTTCTCTAGATCAGCTTTAGTCTTGGTACCATCTTTAATGCCATCTTCAATCTGTTTAATCTCAGCTTCATCAGAAGCTAAAGTATCATCAACTGATGCTTTTAAGCTCTGTGTACTCTTTAATGAATCCTGAACCTTAGCTTTAGTTGCATCTAACTGATCCTCAAGATTTGAGTAGTTAGCACGCAATTTATCCAGCATATAGTTACCTGTCATAGCCACAGCACAACCTGCAGCAGCTGCTGCTAGACATAAAGCCTTTTTATCTTTCTTTAACAGTAAGCATGATAAGCCAGCTAAAGCTGCACCACCTGCGCAGGCTGCAGCTCCAGACTTTGAAAAGAATGAAGGCTCATCCTTTTTTAACTCAGGATTTACATTAGAATCGCTTCCGCCAAATGAGAAACCACCTGAGCTTGAACAACCTGTGCCAGCTAAGGCTAAAGAGATTGCAACCGCAGCTGCTGTAAATTTAGTTTTAAATGACATCTTGTTTTCCTTTGTTTGACCGTTTGTTTTGTGCATATTTTTAATCTTTCAATTTATCTATCTAAGAATATACCTATCATAGAATGTTCCTATCTGTGAATATTCATAGGGAATTCATATTTCTTACCAGTGTTAGACTTGCTCTCAGAATAGGTTGAGATACACTCTGAGTTTCCATCTTTGCCCTCTTTGCAAACCACTGTTGGCATTTCATAGCTTGAGCCATCAGTACACTTTGCAACAGATTGGCTGTTGATGTTAAAGGCACCTGACTTTAAGCCACCGGTTACTTTACCTGTACACTTAATGCCGTTTTTCTGAGTAATAGTAGCTGTACCTTTACCATCTTTGAAATCATACTGAAGCTGTAAAGGCTTGTTGGTATTTCTATCAACAATTGGGGAATTTACTTTCCAGGTTCCATCAAAATTACCAATATCTTCACTTTGTAAGTCTTTATTTGTAATTGAAGGACCTTCTTCTTTTAACTCTGGAGGTAGAACTGATTGATTGTTATCAGTTGCTGGTACTACATTGTTCTCATCACTAAGCTCTGGAGGATTTACACCATTTTGGTTGTCTGCAGGTGTTGTGTTATCTTCAGTATCAGGAGCCTTTTGGTTATCATCAACTGTATTGTTATCAGTAGTCTCTGGAGTTGCACTCTCATCCTGTGGTACAGCATTCTCATCAGGTACAACTGGAGTTTTGTCACCAACTCCGTCTAAAGCTACACCATCGTCGACAACACCGTTTTTAACAACTCCATCTGTAGTAATACCTGGTAACTTTGTCTCAAAGCCATCTAAAGAAAGTCCCAGATCGTCACCACGAATGTCAGGTATTGGTAATGACAAATTGTATTTTGGATCTAAAGATGCATCTGGGAAGACTTTAAATAAAGGCAAACCTCTAGCAAAGAAGAACCACCATAAGAGGTATAAAAGTAATGGTAATAACAGTAAGAGTAATAAAAGACCTAAAAGCCAGCACCATTTGTGACTTCTTGCAACTGTTGCTACGGTTGTAGCTGTTGCTGCAGTGCCTATAGGAGCTGCTGTGGAAGTAGCTGTAGTTGTGCCTACGGCTGTCTTATTATGTGCAAAATTGCCTACTGGTTTTAGGCCATCAAAAGGGCTGCCTGTAAGTTTGCTACCTGCATTTAAAAAGCCCCAGAAGGTAATTACAGGCTCACCATTTACAATATAGATACAGCTCTCATCTGGGTAATGAATTGCAGGAAGTACAATGTTTGCTTTGTTATTACCGGTTAAAAAGTGAGCAAATAACTTATCGTTTGAGGATAATGAACGGGCCTCTAAGTTATAACCAAAGTTTAAAAACTTCTCTTCTAGCTCTTCAAATTTCTTTAAAGCTCTAGCTTTTTCATCAGGACTTGCAGCATTCCATGACACTACCTCATAGTCACCATCAGCTCTGTTTGACTGGAATGGAACAAACCAGTCTACATGAGTACCATCAGATGAGAAACGAGGTGTTGCAAGGCAACGGGCATAGTGTTCACCTAAAATTGATGAATTCTCAATAGAAGCACGGAAGGCATCAGCTCTTTGCCATACTAAAACACCGTCTTCACCAATGGCCTGGTAATTTCTTAAATCACCACTGTTTAATAATCTTGTTGCCATGAAATTTATCCTTTTGTATTACACAGTGCTCTTACTGTGTCTTTTATTCTTCAAAACTTTTACTATTCAAAAACTTTATTCTTCACAAACTTTCTTTAAAGAAGCACCAGCCTCTTTTAAAACTGATTCAATCTGTACAGCATCTTTTGGCTTAAAGACCTTACCGCCAGTGTTTCTAGCAATACATGCAGCACTATCAATATCATCACCAATTAAGATGGTATGGATCTTAAGTTTAGGCTGACGCTCATGGATCTTTTTAGCTACATAACAAACATCCATCTGCTCTGTAAATGGACAGGTATCCTCACCATCTGAAATTAAGATACCAACAGCATCTGAATTTACACCGCCTAAAGTCTTTGACAGTTCATTCAAACCATTTACTAATGGAGTTTTACCATCATAAGCATAAGGATTTACGTTATTGATAGCGTTAATTAAAGCGCCTCTGCTGTTTGGTCCGAAAAAGCCTCTATTTTTAGCTACAGGACAGCCATTGATCTCAATAAAGCCAATCTTGACGTTTTTATCAACATTTGAAATTAAGTCAGTAGCAGCTTTTTGAGCTGCCTTTAATCTGTTGGTATAACCGTACTGTAAAAGCATGGATTGAGAACCGTCAAAGGCTATAGCAAGTTCAGGCATCTTACCTTCTTGTTTTAAGGTCTTGCACTTTGGAACTTTGTTTTTCTCCTCAAGAGCTTTTTTAGCTGCTAATTCCTTTTGTTTTTGTTCTTCAGCCTTTCTCTTAGCCTCTGCCTCGGCTTTGGCTTTAGCTTCAGCCTTAGCTTTAGCTTCAGCCTCTGCTTTTGCCTTTGCCTCTTCCTGAGCTTTTAGTGCATCAGCTTTTGCTTTTTCTTCTGCAACCTTTGCCTCTTCATCTTCAACAGCTTCAGGCTCTGCTGTTTTTTCATTTTCTTCTACAACAGGATCTTTTGCCTCTTCTACTGGCTCTGTTTTTTCTTCTGTAACGTAAGGCTTTGCTTCATCCTCTTTTTTAGTTTCAACTACTTGAGCTGGAACTTCCTTTTGAGGGAATAAAGAATTAAATCTATCTAAAAAATTGCCTTCAAATGGCCATGGTCTTAATAAGAACCACCACAGCAAAAAGAGTAATAACAATAAAAGCAACAGTAATAATAAAAATGGCAGTAAACCTCCTCTTTTCTTTACAGGCACTGTTGTAGCTCCAGTTGGAGGGATAGCTACACCTTTATAGTGAGGATTAAATGACACTGGCGCAATTACAGCCTGTCCATTTACCATAAAGACTGTATTATCGCTTGCTATAATATCGGAGAATTCTTTGCGATGAGCTTCAAGAGCACTATTAGACAGAGGTGTTGATGACTTTAAATATTCAATTACCTTATCACGACGCTTGTCTAATAAATTTAAAGCATCCTGATATTTTACTTTGTTAGCATCAGTTACTTTATCTAACTCACCTGAGAGTGGAGTTACAAAGTTTACATAGTCACCAGAGATTTCTGCTTTAGATATGATCTCAGAGTACTCTTCGCCTAAAGCACTTTTAATCTCACGTTTAAAGTCATCAGCGTAAAGAGCATATGACAGGATCTTAGGTGAAACTTTAGACTTTTCACATCTTAGAATTCTTAACATCTTATTTGTTTCCTATTGATTGGCACTGCTCTGACCACATCTTCTGATTTTTATCTCTATCTTTTGATAAGTTCTTATAAGACATTAAATGTGAGTAGTACTTGTCAACAAATTCATCATAACTAGTCTCAGCACCAAAAGCTTCTTTTGAGGAGACTAACTGTGACTTAAAATCTTTTAAATTGTAGTTAGCAGATGCATTTGCCATTGTGTCTCCATAATAGGTAATAATGGAGTGCAAAGCCTGCTTATGACGAGTGTAGTTGTTGTTAATTTTTTCATAGAACTTACAACGCTCCTGATTCTCATCACAGCGCATCTTAGCTAACTTTCTGATACTCTCAAAATACTGTACAGAGCTTGTCTCATCTGCTATTGACTTACATAAGAAGCCACCTAGTCGTAAGTTTGCAGTAATCGCGACATCTCGCATGCTCTCGCGCTCATCATTAGCTTTAACAATCTTTTCTTTTAAAGCTCCTAACTGACCGTTCAAATCGTCATTTGATTTTGAGAGTTTGTCATTTAAAGCCATCAAATCTGAGTTAATATTTTTTAGTTTTTCAGTCTTTTGCTCTAATGATGAATTCTGAGCTGACAATTCGTCATTAGCACTCTTTAACTTTTCCTGCTCTTTTTTAAAGACTTCTTTGTTCTTTTTATTCTCTGCATCTAATTTTGCAATTTTATCAGCTTCTCCTGACAGAGCATTCTCATCACTGTCATCTTCTCCTAAGGATAAGATCTCTTCATTTAAGTTTTTAACTTCTTTTACAGAGGTAGCTACAGGCAGACCTAAAACAAATCGAGTTCCTGTGTCTGGTGCAATAAGTGGCTTGCCATTAACATATAAAGGCTTTTCAGTTCTTAAAGCACTTGTAAGTGTGCCCTCTTTTGACAGGTAGCTACCTCCTCTTACACAAATACCACCTGACAAACCTAACAATCTTCCGGTTCTTACAGCTTTAAAAGGCTCTAATGTCATTTCCTGAGCATTGCCTAACATGTCATATAAGCCTAATGGATTTGGCTTTTTTAAACCTGCAAGCTGAATTTTACCGTTAGCACTATTAGCTCCCTGATACCAAGCATATAAAGAGATGTCATCGTTCTCCATAGGTGGACGCAGTGCTTCAAATTCACTTTGAGTAACTTTAGTACCGCCACGGGCAGCATATTCCCACTCTTCATCTGTAGGTAATCTTACGTAGGCTTTCTGTCCATCTACAGTTGGAACGTCTTTAGCTTTTTGCAGATAAATTGAATAAGCATTAGCGGCATTGATTAAATCAAAATAAGAGACTTTTACAGCAGGCAGACGCGCCATCTTATTTGGAGCCTTACATTTAGAACTATCGGTTAAGGCATCGTACTGACCTTTCATGAGCTCATACTTAGACATTAAAAAGTAATAGCCATTTTTGTCATAAAAAGAGCCCTGTACATATCTCTTATTAGGGTTCTGCCCCATAGGAGACTCGTTTTGCGCAGTACCTGCGTTATATTTTTTATCTTTGATTTTTTTAGGATCATTTGAGGTATAGACTTTTCTGAAGACCATGATCCCATCACAAGGCATAGATAAAACTACGTCATCTTTATCAGGATTTGGATTGTAAATTTCATTTACATCATCTGCCATTGCGCTGTTAGTCAATGCAAGTGAACCTAAACTTGCCAGCACTAAAGATAAACATAATTTTTTCATACTAAATTGACCTTAGTGTATCTGCAATCTTTAATGAAAATACCTTAAAGAAGCAGACTAAATATGTAATTAAAAGAGTTACCACTATAGTTGAGATATATCCTACAACTACATGCATAAGATTTAAGGTACTTACAACCGAGCCCTGCCCTAATAAAGAGGTAAAGTAATGATTAAATACCCACATACCAGTGTAAAAGAGCAAAAGTGATAAGGCATAAGCTAATGACGATAAAATTGTGTTCTCAATTAAAACCATCATTAAAACTTTGGTCTTTTTAATACCGGTTAACAATAAGAGAGCATAGCTTTTCTCTGCTCTTAAAACTGAGGTTAAAATTAAACCTGCACTTGCAAAGATACCGCCTACAACTGAAGTTATGGCAATTGCATAAAAGATAAATGAAAGCACACTTGAGATTGCCTTTAAGTTCTCAATTGAAGAGAGCATGCTAAAAGTCTGATAATTCTTACTGCGTAAATACGCATCAATCGGAGCTACATCATCAAGTGTCTTTACATAAATTCTGGCTTTAGCAAAAAACTTTCTGTTTTCGTTTAACTTTGAGCCATCTGAGAATACAGGAGGTTCATAGCCATCTTTAAAATCCTCCATATAGATTAAAGTATCAAAGTTAACTATAAGGGCATTAGTAGATAAGTACTCCTTTTTAACAATACCTTTTACAGTAAAGTTAACTACAGAGTTTTGTCTTGCGCCATCAGTAATTCTTGAGACGATGTATTTAATGCTATCCCCTGATTTAATGCCTAAATCATGAGCTAAATTCTCGCTTAAATACACTTCAGTTGTATCTAAAGTATCATCAAGTTTTGAAGCTCTTAAAAGCGGATCACCCTTTTTACTTGGAATTGCTGACAGATCTCTTTTTATCTTGCCGTTAAAAGCTATATCTACTGTGGTACTCAATGATCTTGTAAGCGGGAGCACAAAGTCAATTTTAGGATTATGCTCTAAATCATTAAAAAAGCTCTCATCAAGCTTATAACCTGTCTTTAGCTTTAATTCTAAATTTACAGGAGATGACTTTAAATTATTCTCAAGAGAAGAAATGATACCGTAACGCAAGGAGAATAATAGTAAGAGAGGCGCAATTACTGAGCATAAAGCACCAATCAGACTTAAAGAGATCAGACGATTAAAACGCAGTGAGGATACAGCTAACTTAAAGATCATGATTATCCTCACTAGATACGCTATCATCACTGATTACAAATTGACCTTCATTTGCATCAATCTTTGCATATGACAGTGACTTTAAATTAAAGTCTTTAACTATGAGTAAATCATGTGTTACCACTAAAGCACACATATCAAGCTGTCGTGATAAAGAAACAATGCTCTCAAATAGGATTTTGCCATGCTCAGGATCAAGAGATGAGGTAGGCTCATCGATAAAGACAATCTTTGGTTTGTGACTGATAGTTTTTAAGAAGACCGCTCTTTGGCGCTGACCTATAGACAGTTCATGAGGATATCTATCTAAAAGAGAGTCCATTGAGAAGAGATGCATCTTCTCAAGTACCTCCTGATACAGAGCTTTAGTATCAAGTTTTTTACCTTCTAATTTATAAAAGGAATCAGCACTTACTTCAATTTGCAGTTTTAGATTCTCTTTTATTGTAAGGTATGGGATAAGACCGCCTGTCTGGGGCATATACCCCATTAAAGATGAGCGAACTATACACTGCTCTTTTACAGACAGTTTTGACAGTTCATAACTATCTAAAAGAAGTGACTTTGAAACAAAGTCCTGACGCAATAGCCCCAAGCACTCTAAAAGAGTACTTTTACCGCAGCCAGAGACTCCAGTAATAGCATAGACGTTACCAGAGTTTAAACTTAACTCTGGTAACTCTATCTTGTAACCACATGAGCCATCTTTTTGCCTGTAGGTGTAAGACAGCTCTTTTACCTTAAAAGTCACAGCCATAAGTTATGGCAATACCTCAAGAGGAATTGGGTAAACAGCTTCAGATGCATCCTCATCTTTATTCAGTTTTACCCAGCGTGAAGCATCATCGTTACACTGCTGATAATAGCGTAACTTATTCTCAAGATCTTCAACGGTCTGATTCTGCTCATCAGGACCCATGCTTGCCCAGGTATCCTCATCTAATTCCTGGAGTTTGCTCTTGTATGGAAGATCATCTAAATACTCGCCTAAAAGACCTAATTCACCTAACTTTAAGGTGCTCTCCTTACTGATTGAGTTAGGATCACGGCCCATAGATACAGCAACTGAGCGTAACTGATTGAACATATCCTCAGGCTCTAAAATCCCCTGATTTGCTGAATCTAAAATTTTTGAGGTGACATCCTTTAAAGATGAAAGCTCACCTTTAGTCAGTAAGACAACAGGTGTACTTGTTGCCTGACCGTGAGAGATTAAATCTCTGTCAGCAATCCAGCCTGATAAGAAATCAGGTGTCTTAGTACCAAGTTTTGAACCTAGGTAGGCTAACTGCATAGCATGACCTAAAGCTACAGTATCCTGCTGCATCTGTGCATTCTCATTATCAGCAGGTACCTCAGGGGCAGCTCCTACAGCATCTTTACCAAAGGCTAATAGTTTTACCTGATTGGTAATATTTTGTGCCAGTTCATCAATCTTTTTACCAAAGTTCTTCACGTCACCTGCGTTTACTGGGTAGTACAAAGATTTGTTAATGGTGTCATTGTAGGTAAGTTCTTTATACTGACTCTGAGCTTTCTCATGATCACCGTTTCGCTTACCTGAATCAGTTAAAAGATGCATTGCATAAACTGCTACACCTTTGTGTGCTGCTTCTACTTTAAGCTCACGGGCATCTAAACCTGTTGATGAGAGTTTGTCAGAGCCTTTAATACCGCCAGCATCAGTAATAAGTACAATATAACGACCACCATAATTTGACCAGTCAACCTGCTCTAGAGCGGTGTTAATACCTGCAAACGAGTCCTCATCAAAGTACTTACTTGAAACTTTAGCCTGATTTAAAGTGTTTAACTTTTCTTTAAACTGCTTTTCATCGGTAGCTTCACCTGGTTTTACATAAATTTTTGAGGTGTACTCAAGACCAGGAGTTGCCTTGGTATTTGATCTGAAAGACACTAAACCAAAGTGCACACTGTCAGAT
Organism: Succinivibrio sp.; assembly: GCA_050873645.1. Classification (GTDB taxonomy): domain Bacteria; phylum Pseudomonadota; class Gammaproteobacteria; order Enterobacterales; family Succinivibrionaceae; genus Succinivibrio. Next base: position 11,440 of record JBNMJE010000022.1, read on the forward strand.
AATTTCTGCTCTTTAATGGTCTTGGTAATAGCGCTGATGGTCTCTTTAGTTCTATCGATGTATGGTTGCATTGAAATACTTGAATCAATAACAAAGACTACCGCAGCTTTAAAGGTCTTTAATTCATTCTGCTCATTTGAGACATTAACCTTTTTACCATCCTGCTTGGTAACTGAAGCTATCTTAAGCTCACGTACATAGTTACCATCATCGAACATAGTCTCTTCAAAATCTAGAATAGGTAACAGGTAAAACTGCTTTTGATAATCAACAAAGTGCTCAGGCTCAACAGAAATTACTCCGTCTACATTCTCTTTAGCTGCAACCTTTTTCATCATAGGCTCAACTAAAGCTTTAGGATCTTTAGCTTCAACTATGTTCTGTAAATTCTCTTTATTCTTAAAGATTAAAGCTCGATTTCTGTTAGCTGGATTTGTAAACATTAAAGCTGTCTGCATTTTCCAGTCAATGGTGCAGTCCTTGTTTAAGTAGCCAGAGATTTTACCGGTATCATCAGGACCTACTTTTAAAGTCTTACCATCATCAGCATAGACATAGAAGCGTGAAAAGGCATCTACAACTTTACCATCTTTATCATCACTTTTAGCTTTTAATCTGCATGATGGAGTAGTTAAAACTCGCTGATAAATTGAGCTTTTGCCCTCCATTAACAGAGGAGTATCAGCATAAGCTGAATTTAATACAAATGATAAAAGTACAGCACTACTTAGAACTTTTAATTTCATTTTATCTGTCCTTTAAAAGCTAATTCTTTAATGCTGACAATGCGCTCTTAGCATTGTCGTTACCTAATTGGGCTGCCTTTTCATACCAGTAAACAGCCTGGCTCTTATCTTTGCTTGCACAAGTTGTACTTAAAGATGAATTAGGATCAAAATACTGACCATAGGCAAAAGCAACATCACCATCTTTTCTGCCATAACTTGAGAACAGTCTCTTACCTAAATCACACTTATCTTTAGAGAAAGCTTCTTTTGCAAAGGCAGATACAGTAGCACTATCAGGCTTTGAAGCAATACAGTTTTTAATCATGACGTTATCAGGATCTGAGGTGATGACACAAACTGTAGAACCGGCGCTTGTTGATGCTGTTGCAGCTGAGTTGTCTGTTGCATTAGGTTCTATTTGAGATTGTTCATTGTCCTGAGATTCAGTATTGCCATCTGATGCAGTGTTATCAGATGCATTGTTATCCTGAGCTGAATTATCCTTTGCCTCTTCAGTCTGCTCTTGAGGTGTAGGCTCATTAGCATTTGATGAGTTATCTTTTGAACCGCCAAAGAAGCCTGCTAAGAACAGAGCTAACAGACCTAAGATAAAGAGTAACAGAATGATTGCACCAATAATTGCAAGGATTTTACCCTTACCTGAACTTTTTGTAGTTGCAGTGGTAGTAGCAGCAGTTGCAGCTTCATTTAAAACCTCATCTGATGATTTAATCTCATCAACTGTAGCTTTATCATCAGTAAAGGTAGGCTCTTTTTTCTCGTTATTCTCATTAAAGGTAGCAGCGTTAATGCTCTCACCTTCTTTTTTAACGTAATCTTGGATTACTTTAAGTGTTCCAGTTACGCTTGCATCAAAATAAGCAGGATCGCCTACAGCTTTTGAACTTACAGGATCATACTCAAGAGCTTTTACTTTAAACTTGCCACCAAATGAATTTACCTTTTGAGCTAGCTCGTTGTTAATTTCAGGTGGTAATGGCGCAATAAAGCCATTACTATCAAATCCAATTTCCTCAGGCTTTAAGGTAACTCTTTTTAACTCTGTACTGCCGTTTGGGTCAAAGAAGGTTAGATCTAAACCTGTACTTACCATCAAGTCATTTGAAAATGAATTTGACTTTAAAACGATAGAGCAACCATTACTTGTAGGTACTAACTCTGCAATTTTCTCTGCCATATTATCCTTCTGTAAATTCTGTTCTCTGTATCTTTATCTATGCTCTTTATTTCTGTTACGAAGAAACTACCAACTAAGCTAAACCTACAGCCTGTTCCATAGTATCTAAGTAAGAGCACAGCTCATTGTTTTGAGCAGCACTTAGGTTGTACTTACTCTCAGCTGTGAGATTTCTTACACTCATCAAATCAATAAAGACACTAAAGTAATCGTGATAATAGTGATCCTCAATATTATCAACTAGTGACTTGTCAATATTAGGAACCATGCACATATCAGGATCTGAGTACTTAATATTCTCTTTAAAGAAATCTCTGTCTGAATCATTCTTCTCTACATGAGTAATCGATTCTCTATTTAAGGTACCTACATAAAGATAGGTATTAAAATCAGAGATTAACTTTAAAGCTCGCATACATTGACCTAAAGCTAGAGCATCACGGCTTGACATATTGCCTTCATAAGGCTCAAGTTTTGCAATGACCTCATCTTCAACTTTAAGTGCAGTATAGGCTTTTGATAACTCATTGGTGTAGTTTGTAAGTAATGTCTTCAATCTCTCTTTTAAGTCTTTATCTGATACAAACTGATTATTGTTATCTAAAAAGATTGAATAACAAGCTACAGCCTCAGGATCTTTTTGAACTTCACTTAAGATAGCCTTTCTCTTTTGCTCTGATAAGTTTCTTAACAAGTTTGCATAAATCTCATTAAAGAAATCGCCATTACAGATTGATACAAGATTATCCTCTCTCATCTTAGTCAGGGCTCTAGCAAATCTGTAGGAGTTGTTGCTATTACCATCTGACTGATTGTCAGTGTAATCTTTAAAGGCTTTATCTTTATCAATTTCAATAAAGTCACGCAGGTAACTTAAAGTACCTGCTACTCTTTCACACTGTAACAGCTCCTGCATAATCTTAAGACCTTTAGCATAAGCTTCTTTTTGTGCCTTAGCGCCTTCGCGCTTTGCATACATGGATAGAGCATCAACAATTTCTTTTACATCTTTTAGAACTAAATCATAAGTTCTGTCTTTGTTAACTTTATAGTCAGCAAAGTTTTCACGTAAGAAAGAGGCTAGATAGTTAACACCACCATCACTTGGCTTTAAAACCTCATCAATGGTCTTACAGGTACCATCTTTTTCATGGTAGACGTACTTCAATTCAGGGCATGTAGAAATTCTGCTCTTGTATTCTTCTATCTGAGTTTTTACGTATTCATTAGGCAAGAAATCAACTTCTTTACCCTTTTCTTTTACGTACATATCATCAGTTTCAGGAATATTAGGTTTTCTTACAAAGAAGAACTGATTAAAAGGGACACCTTTTACCCATTCATCAACCCAGGTATGGTGGAAGGACTCTAAAGCCTTGTTAATCTTTGAGCTGATGCCTGAGTAATCTACAACTACAGTAGGATCACCCTTTTCTTTAGCTCTTTCATTAGATTTTGCTTTATCAAGACCTAAACATGAGCAACTGTCAAAACGAGTGAAAGCACCGATTAAAGGGATCTTGCCAAATTTAGCTCTTTCATCAGCAGTTCTGCCAACATTCTCGTAAACCCAGTGCTCAATGCTGTTAATCTGCTCTTCTAAAACTTCTTGCTGTTTAGATACAGCTACACACCATAAGAGCACATCAATTTCGTGACGGTCACAGTAAAGCTCAAATAAATAACCTACCTTACCACGACGTAAGTACTCAGTTGTGTCTGTATTTGGATCTTTAAATTTCTCAATTTCATCAGTTTTTCTTGAGCGACAGCCAGGGAAATCCAAAACATCAAAACCGTCAGCATTACTCTCTTGAGGTAATGGGAAGGAGAACTCACGAGCGGCAAAGGTCAATGAAGCAAAGGAGATACTCTTTTTTACCTCATTACCGTCGTTTACGATTACCACATCGACTCTCTTACTTGGATCATCTTTATCTTTAAAGACGTTCTTTAAAACGCCAATATCAAGTAAGGTACCATCTTCACGACGACGGAAGTCAGTATCAGGAACGCTAGGATCTTCAATAAAGCAGTTTAAAGGTACATAAACAGAGCTTGCGCCTTCTAATTCCAAAAGTTGTTTACCTAATTCAGTAAACAAAGTAGTAAAGGCATCTAACTCATTCCACAGAATTGAGAACATCTTTGCTCGTCCTGCAAAGTTAAGTTTAGATACTAACTTTCTGCATTCAGACCAGAAATAGCAGTCAATTGGGAATTTAGCATTATCACCAAAATCACTTTTAGACTTTCTGATTGCATATTTGGCAATAGATACTACATCATAGTCATGGATGTAGCTTTTTTCGTCTTTTAAGGCATATTTATCAGACTTTAACTCCTCAAAGAAGTTCTTTAAAAACTCATCTGAGCCAATTTTTTGGTTTTGTGCTGATAAGTAATCACTTTGAGAGCCAGCAGGAACTGCTTTTAAGTTTAAATCTAAGTTATAAGAGTTGATAAGAACCTTGACTAAATCAGCTTCATTAAAGACTTTTACTTTAATTGGAAAGCCTGAAACTCCCTTATCATCAAACTTGGTAAAACGGGTAACAATACCGGTTGCCTCAAAGTCACCGCCAATAGGGTTCATGTGATTGAAGAAACTTACCTTTTTACCATCAAAAGTAGCAGTTAAATCATCGCCACCGAAGGAAGCTAAAGTTGAAACAAGGTAACTCTTACCTGCCTGAGATGCGCCAAATACACCAACGGTGGTCTTTACCGGCAACACATCATGAGCAGTTTTAGCTTCTTCAATTAAAGAGCAGAGTTTGACTTCAAGAGAATTTCTCTTAGCTTGTACATTCTTATCATCAATACCTTCAAACCAAGGAATTACCTTTTGACATGTTGATGCAACCTCATTGAGGCGGTTATTTGTAAATGTATTTAAAGTCATATGAAACCTTATTTTAAGAGTAAACCAGTATTGTTCCAGTATTCTTCATCATCGCCTGAGACAGTCTTTAGTCTTAGGTTTAAAAATTCCTTGATAGGAGTTTTATTACTGTCACTTTGAGTTGCATCTTCAATCTTCATTAAGAAAATTGATGGAGCATTGTCAGGATCTTCATCACGCATAAACTTTATGCATCCATATACAGGACTGCCGGTGCAGGCTTGCTTGCCTTCATAGGTCTGTCCCTGGATCTTCAAGTCATAACGCATTTTTCCATCTACAGAGCCTGTCATAGCATCTTTAGCTTTATTCAAGCGACGCAACTGATCGTCTTTGTAACTTGCAATACAAGGTTCTAAAAGTGAACTTAAGGTACGTAAAAACAGCATGCGCTGTCTCTTTTTATTAGCATCTGTCTTTTGAGCAATAGTAGCTGATAAATCCCCCTGATATGAGGATTTATAATTTGCTATTGCCTGCTCTTTTAGCTCTGCTCTCTTCTTGTCGGCACCAAAGAGTTTTGACATACCGCCTAATTTAGCGTTGTTAGCTTCATCGTCACCATATTTTTGAGCGCTTGCTTCAAATTGGGCTTTGATGTCACTTATATCCTGAGCATTCATGCGTTCAAGTGTAGCCTTACCAGAATCGAAGGCTTCTTTCATCTTGGATAAGCACTCTTGGATATATTCTTTCTGATTATTGGTATCAACAGCTCTTAATTTAGAGAAAAGATCTTTATCTAAACGGGAATAATACTCATCAGTAAAATCTACATCATCAGGGATGATCCACTCTTTAGTATCTTTTACTTTTTGCAGATCATTAACATCATTGTATAGACCTACACTAAAGAGCATTGCTGAATCAAAGTGAGGATCATAGAACTGTCTGTAACCTAGTTTTAAAGGCAACTCAGTATTGAACTTTAAGTTACCATCATCATCTGGTTTGGTAATTCCAGGAATGTTCTTTACAACATCGGCTCCTGCCTTAGTAAAGGTGGTGTCCATGTCATATTTTGATGAGCGCTTTTCTACAGGCTCTGATAACTCAGATTCAAATAGCTGTTCAGCCTTGGTACTGAATCTATATAGAACCTCGTTCTTATGTAACATACTCTCATTGTCTAATGCGCCAAAGTAACGCATAGGAGTTGAGGATGGTAGAGGATTAGTGTTAATTCTAAAGTTGATGAGCTTATTAGCATCAGCAATCTTGGTGTAGCCTAATAAAGCACCTACCACTACGGTTGACTTAGGATCACCGATGCGACCTTCTTTTACACCAAAGGATGGATACCAGCCGTTGCACTTATAGTTGTGCATAGAAATAATTCTATATGGTGATAAGGATGACTTACGCTCAATAAAGCGTCTTAATCCAGGGATCTTTGAAGGACGACCAGTTAACAGTAATACATCACAGCAGTAAGAATTTACGATGGTGTTCAGGTAATTTAAACACTTGCTGATAACTGAGTTCTCGCCTCGAGAAATATCGTAATTTATCTGGTATAAGTCAAAGACTAATTTTCTAGATAAGAGAGAGTAGTCTTTACCTAACTGATTATTTAAGTACTCAATTACGCTTTCATCAACAGCGCTCTTACCCTCTTCTAGAACCACCTCATCATTAGGATTGTTCAGCATCTCAAGATTGCATTTATCCTTACAGAGGATAAAGTCTTCTACTGTTCCCTCAACAGAAATATCAGTATGTCCAGCTGGCACTTTTTCTAAGGACTCAATTCTAGATAAAATTCTGTAAGCTACTTTTGAAAAGATCTGCTCGACTGTCTGTACTCGGTTCTTACGATTCTTTACATCCTGTCCAGACATATTGCCTACAATCTTAGATAACTCTTCATTTGAGCCTAGTTTTGGAATGATATAGTTGCGGATAATATCTAAAACTAAATCATCACCAGCAATCTTAAAGCCATCACGTAAAACTTCACGGATCTGAATAGAGGCATTCTGATTACTTACCTCTTCTTTGAAGATCCCCTTATCGTAATCACTTTCTTCTTCACACTTTTTGTCAGGGAAGCTGTAATCGGCAATTACTAAGTCAGTAGTACCACCACCGATATCGATTGAAGCAATTCTTGCTGATACGGATGAAGCTATCAGATTGCTTGATTTTGGACGGCTGATTTCATTGAATCTTCCATCAGCGTCAGGACGGCGGATCTCTTTAATGAAAGACTTACAGTTTCCGTTGAAAACTCTTTGAGTCTCGTTATAGAGATAAACCATTTGACCTGCTAAAGTCTCATCCCATTTTAAGAAGACCTGAGGAACTTCAGGGAACATCAAACGAGCCTTTTCTACATAATGGAACTCGTTTGCAGGAGTTGGATCGTAGCCATAAGCTTTCCAGATCACACCAATTGCCTGATAGGCACATGATCTGAAGATCTCACGTTCAACATCCGGCATTGAAGGAGGTGTAGTTAAAACAATTGATTTTAGTTTTCTAGGTAGAGCATGATCTTCCATGGATGAACGGTAATAGTAGCTGTTCATCTGCATCATAGCCTGCAAGATGATCTCTATTAACATGAAAGTCATAGCTGACTTTCCAGAGTAATTAGCCTTTAACTGACTGTCATCCCCTGTGCTTGCAAATAAGGCATCACCTGTTGAATTTAAGAATTTAGATACAGGCAGATAAGTGGCAGCCTTCTCTCCTTCTTTATTCTTTAAAAGATCAAAGTAGAGTTTTTCATTCTTTTCATTACGGCGATATACAGGTGTTTGGTAATAAGTAGTATTAAACTTCCACTCAGACTTTGGAGTATCGTTAATCTGCCATAAGTAACGCTTAGGAGAATTTAAACCGGTATTACCCTCATTACCTTTTGCCATAGCAGCTAGCTTAGTAGCTTCAGTACCAACACGAGCTAAAGATGGCCACTTGAAGGCATCTAATCTTGAGGAAATATCAGAGCAATAGTTAAAATCAAAATTTGCTCTTTGGAACTGAATTCTACTTGCAAAGGCACCGGAATAAACATGCTCTGGAGCGTTTAAATCACGAATGATAAGAGGTGTACTGTTAGGGAAAGTATCAGAGCTACTTAACATTGAAGTGCCCTCTTCTACTAACAGACCGCAAGTACGTGAATTACCAATATCGAGGATCAGACTTACATCTAAAGAGCTGTCAGTCTCAGTATGAGTTTTATCAAAGTGAATGAGCTTAATATCATTAGGCATAAAGAAATGCTTAATGAAAGCTAAAACATTCAGATAATGCTTTTCATAAACTCTGTTCTTAATGTATTGATCATCATCGGTGGTAGCTTTAGCCTTTTCTGCAGGATTGTTTGTAGATAAAGGATAGATCTCCTTCATAATGCTCTTAATCCACTCTGAGACAAAGCTGATACCGTTTTTACCATTTAATAATGAGGTAGCTTCAATACCGTCTCTAAAGGTAAAGCTAGTATCAATATCAACAGAAGTTGGAGCATTGTGCAGAGCTTCATTATCTTGACTGTTATCAACAGTAGTATCAAAGGCTAAAGTTAAGTGGTAGCGACCGCCCTTTTCTTCAGCCTGTCTAGCTTCACTTAAATTGATGATTCTGGCGCGAGCCCAGTTAGCAGGACCTTCTTTTTTACCTTTATTAAAGTAAGGGATTGGGAACCAGACACCATTGAAAAGTTTTAAAGAATCTAAAACTCTAACATCATTTTCAGAGTCAAACTCTTCAACAGTTTCTTTAGACTGTTCATAATCAATTGACTCATCAACAATATACTTATCCTGAGCACGGTTTAATCTTAATCTTGCAAAGTGATCACCCATGCCTTCAATTTTTACGAATTTACCGAATTTTACATAGGCAGGATAAATATTAAGATCTTCTGACTCAAAGTTGATTTCATTATTGGTATTTTTATCAGACTCAAAGTTAATTTCAAAATCTAAGAATTGAACACCAGAGTTTGCAATCAGATCGATTTCAGAATTTTCTTCAACTGTAGTATCGCGTGATAAGACCTTACTCAGTCTCTTTATTGTTAATGGCTGATTTTGCTTCACAAGAATCACCTTATATAAAATAATTTACAAGCTGTAAAATAATTTACCACAACAAAGGATTAGGCGCTGAACAAAATCATCTAATTATTATACAGCGCACAATTAGTGCATTAAGAAATTGTAAAGCCTTGGTGAAGTGCTGTTTTGGAGGTTTACCCAGATTTTGGGCATAAAAAAGGCGACACTCAAGTCGCTTCTTCAAATGGTGGATGCTATAGGACTCGAACCTATGACCCTCTGCTTGTAAGGCAGATGCTCTAACCAAACTGAGCTAAGCATCCAAGTGGTGGGTTGTGAGGGGGTCGAACCCGCGACCAACGGATTAAGAGTCCGCTGCTCTACCAACTGAGCTAACAACCCACTTGAATGATTTTCTACTTAGCGCATGGTGGGTTGTGAGGGGGTCGAACCCGCGACCAACGGATTAAGAGTCCGCTGCTCTACCAACTGAGCTAACAACCCAGCGCATCGTATTACGTCAGGATGGTGGGTCGTGAGAGATTCGAACTCTCGACCAACGGATTAAAAGTCCGCTGCTCTACCGACTGAGCTAACGACCCAATCACCGAACGTTTTGTTTTGTTGATTAACTCAACGGCGACTATTTTACTAAAAATTTATGATCTTGCAAGCATTTTTTTACAAAAATTTCATATTTTTTCACGAACATGATTTTTAAGCGGTTCTTATTCCACCATTAGTTCGGAGTTATTAAAGTCATTACCTAGATTATTGATAGTCAATGTAAGATATTCAAATAATTTGAGACAACTTGCTGATTAGCTTATAGAACAATTTGATAATTATTACTGATTTATAAAAGAAAACCATCCAAAGTTTTACCCTTGAATGGTCTTAGAGCATAAAGATTTTCAATCAAATGACTGAATTATGATTTCTTTACTAGTTTAAAGAAGCCAATTCCTTCTTAGCTAAAGCTGTTGAGCTTGAGGTAGGATAAGTCTTAATCAGAACTTCAAAGAACTTCTTTGCCTTATCTTTATCGCCTAATGCTTTTGAGGTTACACCTAACTTGTATAAAGCATCAGCTCTTTTAGTTGAACCTTTAAACTTAGCTGTATTTAAGAAACTTACACGAGCATCCTGATAGTTCTTCTGCTTATACTGAACCTGACCTAACCAGTACCAGGCATTTGGTGTTAAAGAGTTATTAGGATATTTAGTTACATAGTTTGAAAAACCAGTAGCAGACTCTGACAACTTATTTTTAACTAAAAGATTGTAGGCACTCTGATACATCTTTACAGCCTGTGCATCTGCTACAGGTAAGGATGAGTCACTTCCAGCAGCTGGAGTTGCTGCAGCTGTACTTTGTGTCTGTACTTTACTCTTAGATAAAGTAGCTCCTGAATTACCAGTTACTGTATTGATTGGAATTGAGTTTGCGTTATTAGCATTGGCATTAGGATCAGTATTTGCGTTCTGAGCAGTCTGTGCGTTAGCATCAGCGTTATCAGATCCATTTTGACCACTTGCATCTCCAGAATTTGCAGCTAACTTTGCCTTTAAATCAGAATTTTCTTGTTGTAGCACCTGAAGATCATGATTTAAAGACTCAATTTGGCCTTCTGAATCAGCAAGTTTACTTTGTAGATCCTGTACCTGATTCTGAAGCTTTAACATATTCAACTGCATTGCCTGTAGCTGTTCATCATCTGCATTTGCAGTAAATGAAGCTGTAATAGCTAATGCCAGTGCTGAATATTTAAATAAATTTAAAATTCTGTTCACTTTTATTGCTCCGAATTTATTGATCCGAAATGTTTTTTAGATCATATACAATTCACAAGAAAATAACAAAACAATCTGAAAATGGTCTTATTTTGACCTACGAAAAAGGGTGAACCTAAGTCCACCCTCATATTCTATTTTGCAATACTTATGCTTAAATTATAAGCATAAACATTTTCAAATTAGTAGTTTAATACAGCACGACGGTTCTTTGACCAAGCTGACTCATCATGACCTTCAACAGC
>JBNMJE010000023.1:0-22112 GCA_050873645.1 Succinivibrio sp.
TAAAGACAATTAGGAGACAGAGTTATGGATTGCCTGACGATGAATACTTTTTCTTAAAGTTATTTGATGCTTCAAGGCAAAAATGGAATCACAGTTTGGAAAGATCCTCTATGTGATCCCACATTTTTCTGTACTGAACCTATTTTTTCTTACATTTAAAAGCTAGAAGTGCATAGTTATATCCACCCATCATTTTAGAATTAGGATAGAACCATCGAATTCCTTTCAAATCGTAAACATCAGCAACGATTTTGTCGTGTCCAAGATCAACTAATGTGTATATCATGTCTTCACGAAATGATACTAGCCAATCATTTGTTAAATTTACTAATTCTTCTTCAGGCAAAGAATTCATAACTCTTAAGTCGGCAAGTGCGATTGTCACAAAAAGCCAATCGTTTAGACAGAATTCCCATTCATCTTTTGGTTTTCCATAATTAAAAAAGGGAAGATATTTTTCTAAAAAGTCATTTAGGTCTTTATCAGCTACTAATTCATAAGATTTGTTTTTACAAAATAGGTAATCTAGAGCCAAACGCATTACTTCATACCTAAATGGTTTCTTTGTATTTTTATATTCGTCTTCTGTTAGTTGATCTTGATTGCATAGCTTGCGTACTCATGAAGAATCTTGGGATCTATATTTGGATCAGTTGCAATTTTGTAGTAGTACTCAAACAGTTCTAAATTTGATTTGAAATTTCCTAAGAAAGGTTTAAAACCCTCTTCAAAAATATGAATTTCAACCCCCGTTGCAACTTACTTTTCTTACTTGTATACGTTTTGCCATATGCTGACTCCATAATAGATAGACGAAAATTAGGCTTATTACAACATAATAAATTAAATATAGACGTGATCTAACTTTATTTTTGTTGCTAATCTCATATTAGAATGCTGTTGTTCTGTGTTGTTTTAAAATTAATGGCATTAATATATAATTGAGAAATTCTGATCAGACAGGACTAATCTAATCTGTCTTAAAAAAATTTATTGAACTTTTTTTATCAACCCTCAGTCTAAGTTTCAAAAGGTGTTAAAAGGATGTCATCCGTGAACGAAAATTTGCAAGCTTCAAGTGATGAAGCAATCGTAAAGCGGGTGCAAGAAGGCGATGTTAATGCCTACAACATTCTGGTAATCAAATATCAGCACCGTGTAGCTCAGATAATTTCAAAATTTCTGAACAGCAGTGATGATGTCAGTGATGTTGCACAGGAAGCTTTTATTAAAGCTTATAAAGCAATTAACAGCTTTCGTGGTGAAAGTTCCTTTTATACATGGTTGTATAGAATTGTAGTGAATGCGGCCAAATCATACATTGAGTCGAATTCAAAGCATAAACACAGTGTTGATGTTGATTCTGAAGAATTTCAGTCAATTGATGAACAGGGTGTTTTAGCAAGCAAAGATACACCAGATAGAATAATAGAATCGCAAGAATTACAGCAAGTGATTGTCAATGCGATGAATGCGCTTCCTGAAGAATTAAGGCGAGCAATCACCTTAAGGGAAGTTGAAGGAATGTCTTATGAAGACATTTCTCTTGTCGAGAAAGTTCCGGTTGGAACCGTTCGTTCAAGAATATTCAGAGCTAGACAGTTTATTGAAGAGAAAATGAACAAATTTGCTGTAAAGTAACGGTTGTTTAGGAGTTTGTGTATGTTGAAATCAGAGCAGTTAAACAGAGATTTAGAGAATGAATCAGCTCTTTTTGATGGTGAGAATACCACCACACAGAAAGTATCAGAAGAGTCTCTGTCTCACATGCAAAACTGGTCACTAATCGGTGCTGCATTGAGAAATGAACTGCCATCTAAAGTCAACATGTCTTTAGCTGATAATGTAATGGCTCAGATTAAGAATGGGAATATTAAGCCAGAACCAGCTAAGATTAAAGAGATTTCAATGCCTTCATTTAAGGTTGCTTTCAAGAAGTTCTCTTTTGGTATCGCTCAGGTAGCACTAGCTGCATCTGTTGCTGCAATTACCATCATCGGTTGGCAGACATACAATGCTGATGAAGGTATCACTGGCGATAAGACTACTGCTCCTTTAGGTTCTGTTGAAGGGGTAAATCTTGCAAGCTACCAGACAGCTCACAATGACAAGACTTTAAAGTTCAACGACAAGTCAAATCAGGCACAGAATCAAAATGAAGACAGAGTTAACAGTGCCGAGCTCAAAAAGCAACAAAATCTTGAAGTTGAGCGTATTAACAATTACATTAGAGGCTATGTTTTCGATACCGCCTCAAATTAAAAAGTTTTTATGATTAAAAGTTTTATAAAGACCGTCGGGGCAGTTACTCTGGCGGTTTTATTTTTTTCACAGCAGGCTATAGCCGAGAATTCAAATCAGTGTATCGCTCTATATAACTCAGTAAAGAGCGCTTATACAGATCGTGATTTTGAAGCAACTGTTATTGATAATGATCAGACTCAGATGCAGTTATATGCATTAGCTCATTTCAATAAAAATTCTGTTTCTTATACAACCTGGAAATCATTAAACAACGAGATAGCAGGCTATGCCTTACGTCAAGAAAAAGGTTTTGATTACAATCATAACCGTTCTTACATTGGTCCATTATCTTGGCATCAGACTCAGATTTGGGACAGGATCTTTTCTAAGAGCAGAAATTTAAGCGGTTACGACTGTACTATCGTAGGTAGAACAAGACTAGCAGGACGCAAAGTAACTGTAATTAGAATGTCTCCTGTAGATGATGTCAGATACAGCTATGTGATTTCAAAAGATGATGACACCTCTTTACCGGTTGAGTTGGTAGTGCTGTCACCAGCTCAGATTGTAGCTTCAAAGTTTACTGTATCAGCTGTTCACTCAGCATCATCTGAGAACTTGTCTTTCCCTGATGAAACTTTTGATAGAGTAGAAAAACTATCAAATAAAAAGAAGAAAAATGATTTAACTATATGGCCTGAATTGACTATACCTAAGCCATTTACAATTGAGAGTGAGGGGATTCAAAAACAGGCAGATGGTACCGAACTTGAGTATCAGTCATTTACAGATGGCATGGTTGAATTTAAGGTTTACAAGAATTCTGTAAGCTCACTTAATATTCAGTCAGCTACCGATGGCACCTTAACAGTTCTGCGCAGAAACTCAGTTAAAAACGAGTATGCTGTGGTAGGTGAAATTCCTTTAGAGCTAAGTGCTATTGTCCTTTCAAAAATTACACCTTTGCGCTAGTCAAGAATGAATTGCAACTGCGCAAAAAGTTATTCTTAATCAGTCTGCAACCTGTTAAAATAGCTAGTTTAAATGTTTAAATTAGTTCAGGCTGCAACTGTGGCCCCTGATAACCTTTTGGAATAAATAATGGCAGAAATTTACGATCGCAGTTTAGTAAGAAACTTTTCTGTAATTGCACATATCGATCATGGTAAGTCTACCTTATCAGACAGATTTATTCAGCTGTGTGGCGGTTTGAGCGCACGTGAAATGACCTCTCAGGTTCTAGATAACATGGACATCGAGAGAGAGCGCGGTATTACTATTAAAGCCCAAGCAGTAACCTTAAAGTACAAAGCAAAAGACGGAAAAACCTACGAGTTAAACTTTATTGATACTCCAGGTCACGTGGATTTCTCATACGAAGTATCTCGTTCTTTATTTGCCTGTGAAGGAGCACTTTTAGTTGTGGATGCAAGTCAGGGTGTAGAAGCTCAGACTTTGGCTAACTGCTATCAGGCTGTAAATTTAGATCTAGAAGTTATTCCTGTATTAAACAAGATTGATTTACCTTCAGCTGATCCTCAAAGAGCAATTGATGAAATTGAAGATCTGATTGGTATTGAAGCTCAAGATGCTTGTAAATGTTCTGCTAAAACCGGTGTAGGCGTACAGGATGTTTTAGAGAGAATTGTAACTGCAATTCCTGCTCCATCAGGTGATCCTGACGGTCCTCTACAGGCTTTAATTATCGATTCATATTTTGATGATTACTTAGGTGTTGTAGCTTTAGTTCGTGTTAAGAATGGTACCTTACGTCGTGGTGACAAGATTAAAGTTATGTCACAGGGCGTAGCCTGGGAAGTTGATGGCTTAGGTATTTCAACTCCTAAGAGAGTAAAAGTTGAAGTTTTACATTGTGGTGAAGTAGGTTGGGTTGTATGTGATATCAAGTCAGTTCACGCAGCTCCTGTAGGTGATACCATCACTCATGTAAAGAATGCAGCTACTGAGCCACTACCTGGTTTTAAGAAAGTAAAACCTCAGGTATATGCAGGTATGTTCCCTGTAGATACTGAAGATTACAATGCCTTTAGAGATGCTCTTGAAAAGTTATCTTTAAATGATGCTTCATTATTCTTTGAACCTGAAAATTCAAAGGCTTTAGGTTTCGGTTTCAGATGTGGCTTCTTAGGAATGCTACATATGGAAATCATTCAGGAAAGACTTGAAAGAGAGTACAACCTAAACCTGATCACTACAGCTCCTACTGTAGTTTACGAAATTCTACAAACAGATGGTGAGATCTTACATATTGACTCACCAGCAGCTCTGCCTCCAATCTCTAATATTGCAGAAATCAGAGAGCCTATTGCTGAATGCCGTATGCTGATGCCTTCAGAGTACGTAGGCGCCATCATGAAGAGCTGTCAGGAAAAGAGAGGTATTCAGACCGGTCTTGTTTACCACGGTGAACAGGTTGCTTTAACCTATGAAATTCCAATGTCTGAGGTTGTGTTAGATTTCTTTGACAGAATCAAATCAGCTTCAAGAGGTTATGCTTCATTAGATTATGGCTTCAAGCGTTTTAACTGCGATGATCTGGTAAGAATGGATATCTTAATTGCTGGTGAAAGAGTTGATGCATTAGCTGTGATCTTACATCGCTCTGTAGCTCAATCTCGTGGTAGAGCTATTGTTGAAAAGATGAAGGAAGTAATTCCAAGACAGATGTTCGATATTGCAATTCAGGCTGCTATCGGCTCACAGATTATTGCTCGTTGTACTGTAAAAGCATTACGTAAAGACGTGCTGGCAAAATGTTATGGTGGTGATATCACTCGTAAGAGAAAGCTACTTGAAAAACAGAAAGCTGGTAAGAAACGTATGAAACAGTTAGGTCGAGTAGAAGTTCCTCAGGATGCATTCCTTGCAATCTTGAAGGTTGGTAAGGAATAAACTTACAAAGGAATAATTATGATAAGTTTGATTTCAGAAAATTTATTTGCATTCGTGCTGTTCATTGCAACTGTGGTTTCAGGAATAGCATGGGTCTATGACTATAAGTTTGAACGGCCAAAGAGAAAGGCTCGTTTAGAAGAGTCTAACGCTAACAGCAAGCTTTCATCTAAAGAGCGTAAAGCTCTGTTAGAGCCTAAGAATATTGTAGGTCAGGTAGGATCATTATTCTTTATCCTCTTGGTAGTATTCTTATTCAGATCATTCCTTTATGAGCCATTTAGAATTCCATCAGGCTCAATGTTACCTACTCTGCAGGATGGTGATTTCATCGCTGTAAGTAAGTGGGAGTACGGAATTAAGAATCCTTTAACTAACAATGTACTTTTCAAAACCACAGAGCCTAAAAGAGGCGACATCATTGTATTTAAGTACCCTGAAGATAAGAACGTAGATTTCATCAAGAGAATCGTAGGTGAGCCTGGTGATACCATTATTTATCAGGATAAGCACCTGTACGTGTTAAAGCATGATGCTCCTGAAGGCTCAGTTCCTGAACTTATCTCAACTAAGATGATTGAATCAGTTGAAGATGAAGTTATGGGCTTTAATGAGACTTTTGATGTCTTTGAAGAGTCTTTCTATAAAGGCGAAAAGCACACTATAAGAGTAGCTCCTAATGCTCCTATAATGTCTAGATACTATTATGTACAGACAGGTCGTCCTGTTGGTATGTGGAAAGTTCCAGAGAACAACTACTTTGTAATGGGAGATAACCGTGACAACAGTAAGGACAGCCGTTTCTGGGGATTTGTTCCATATGAGAATATTGTAGGTAAGACAACTGCAATTTGGTTATCTTTTGATTTTAAACGTAAGAGCGACAGTGCACTTCCAGCATGGGTGCCTACAGCCGTAAGATTTGACAGAATTGGTGGCATCAAATAATAAAAATGTCAGAGAAGATCAACGTTATTGAGTTACAGAATTTAGAACTTAAACTGGGTTATTCTTTTCAGAATATCAGCCTCTTAAATCAGGCTTTAACTCACAGAAGCTTTGGCAGTGTTCACAATGA
Organism: Succinivibrio sp.; assembly: GCA_050873645.1. Classification (GTDB taxonomy): domain Bacteria; phylum Pseudomonadota; class Gammaproteobacteria; order Enterobacterales; family Succinivibrionaceae; genus Succinivibrio. The sequence goes on from JBNMJE010000023.1 coordinate 6,236, forward strand.
GCGTCTAGAGTATTTAGGCGACTCAATTTTAGGAATGATCATTGCTAAAGATCTTTATGATCGCTTTCCTAAATGCCCTGAAGGCGACCTTACACGTATGCGCTCAACTTTAGTAAGAGAAACTACTTTAGCTCAGTTAGCTCGTGAATTTGGTATCGGAAACTGCTTAAGATTAGGTCCTGGTGAACTGAAAACAGGTGGCTTTAGACGTGACTCTTTAATTGCTGATGCTGTCGAGTCAATCATTGGTGCCATGTTTATTGATACCAATGAGGATTTCCCTCGTGTAAGACAGGTTGTTTTGTCATGGTTTGCAAGCAGACTTCAAACTATTAAGCCTGATGTAAATCAAAAAGATCACAAATCAACCTTGCAGGAACTGTTACAGTCAATGCACAAGCCACTGCCTGTATATAAGGTTGAAAACATTAAAGGTACTGACAATGATCAGATCTTTGTGGTTTCTGCAACTGTTGAAGGTGTTCCTGTACAGACCGGTGAAGGTTCTTCTCGCAGAAGAGCAGAACAGGAAGCAGCTGGTCTTGTGTTAGATTATTTTGAAAAAAATAGCAAAAAGTAATGCTTTTTGAAGGATAGTTAATGTCATATTTTGGTTTTGTAGCAATTATCGGAAGACCTAATGTTGGTAAATCAACTCTGATGAACCACTTAATAGGTCAGAAGATTTCAATTACCTCAAGAAAGCCTCAGACAACACGTAACCGTATCATGGGCATTGACACTGAAGGTGAGTATCAGGTGGTATATGTTGATACTCCTGGTCTGCATCGTGAAGAGAAAAAGGCCATCAACCACTTAATGAACAGAGCTGCAGAAAGCTCATTAGGTGATGTTGAACTGATCTTAATGGTAATTGATCCTGCTCATTGGACCGATGATGATGAAATGGCTTTTGCAAGAGTAAAGCAGGCGAAGGTTCCTGTAGTTTTAGTTATCAACAAGGTAGATACAGTCGCAGATAAAGAAACTCTATTACCTTTAATTGATAAGCTAAGTAAGACTATTACCTTTAAAGATATTGTGCCTGTATCTGCATTACGCGGTACTAATTTACATATCTTAAAAGATTTGATTAAGCAGTCTCTGCCAGAAGGTGATCACCTCTTCCCTGATGACAGTATCACTGATCGTTCTTCAAGATTCTTAGCAGCTGAAATCGTAAGAGAGAAGTTAATGCGTCAGATGGGCGATGAGCTTCCATACAGTTCAACTGTTGAAGTTGAAGAATTCCGCGATGACAATGGTCTATTAAGGATCAGTGCTGCTATCTTAGTTGAGCGCGATGGTCAGAAGAAGATGGTCGTAGGTGCTGGCGGTTCAAGAATTAAGATGATCGGTACTGAAGCTCGTAAAGATATGGAAAAGCTTTTTGACAGCAAAGTGTTCTTAAAACTCTTTGTGAAGGTAAAGGCTGGTTGGTCTGATGATGCTAGAGCTCTAAAGAGCTTAGGCTATGACGATTTTGAGCGCTAGTACGAGTAGTTTTATCGAGAAAAAGTAAATGCTCTCTTTAGATGGTGAGCCTGGCTTCATTCTTCATACAAGGCCCTACAAGGAACATAGTCTTCTTGTAGAGCTTTTTACTTTAAATTATGGCAGATTAAGCGCTGTAGCAAGACTGTCAAATAAAGTTGCATCTAGAAGTGCTGGTATCTATCAGCCTTTAATTCCCCTCAAAATGACTTTAAAGCAATCAAGGGGATCATTGTGGACTTTATCTGATGCCTTTATGCAAAGAGGTGCCTACAAAATAGAGGTACCAACTTTGTTTTGTGCAATCTATGTCAATGAGCTTATCTATAATTTAGTAAAAACTCATGAGAGTATGCCTAAGTTATTTGCTCAATATTTAAAGACTTTAGAAGATCTTGAAGCAGGGAAAGACAGTTCCTTAACATTAAGAGCTTTTGAGACAACTCTGTTAGAGAACTTAGGCTATGGCATTGATTTTTCTCAATCAGATAAAGGTGAGATTAAGGACGATTTGTGTTACCACTTTGATTTGAACAGTGGTTTCTTACTTTCATCTGCATCTGAGGATTATTCCTACAAAGGATATGATCTAATCAACATAAGACATAATGACATGCGAGCTAAAAGCACGCGTGATGTGTTAAAAAAATTAAATAAATGCGTAATAGATTCTCTATTAGAAGGTAGAAAGCTTAAAAGCAGAGAACTTTATGCACAGTTTTTAATGGTGAAATAATGGTTACTTTTTACAAACCTCAGAAAAAAGAAGTAGAAAAGAAAGCTGTCAAAGTAAATTGTACAGATCTTGATTTACAAGGTCGTGGTGTTGCTCGTGACGATAAGTATGTTTATTTCGTTGAAGGCTTAATGCCAGGTGACAGTGCTAATGTTTTAATCTCAAATGTAAAAGGTAAGATTGCAACAGGCAAAATCACCAAGATCATCAAACCATCAGAGAAGAGATTAAAAAAAGACTGTGCACTAATTGGTACCTGTGGTGGATGTTCATTACAGCATATCCCTTCTGACATGCTCATTGAGTCTAAAGTAAAAGGCATCGAAAAGTTATTTGCCAAAGCTCTTCCAAATCCATTAGGTGAACCTGCATTTGTGCATCAGGGTAAAAACACTGAATACAGAAGAGCTTGCAGATTTGCCATCCGTGGCGATCATGGCAAATTGCATTTAGGTTTTAGAGAAGAAAAATCTCATAACCTCGTAAAAATCATTGATTGTCTGTGCTTATCTGAGCGCATGAACAATGCTATTGAACCTTTAAATAAGGTAATTAACAGCATGAAGCAAAAGTCTTCATTAGGTCATGTTGAATTCTTAGACTCAGATGGCGCTTTAGGTGTGCTTTTACGCATGACCAAGACTCTGTCAGATGAAGATGCTGCACTTTTATGCGAGTACGGTAAAACAGTAAATGCTGTTATCAGCGTAGTAGAGCCTTATAAAGATCCGATGAGAATTTCAAAGGTAGAAACTACTCGTGAAAGATTTATCTATGGCTCAAAAGATGACCTCTTTATTACTTCTCATGGTGTTAAGTTAAAGTGCAAACCATCATCATTTGTGCAAATCAATAAAGAGATGAACGAAAAGATGATTGATACTGTACTATCAATGCTAGATGTCAAAGATGACAGTAAGATCATGGACTTGTTCTGTGGTTTAGGTAACTTTACCATGCCAATAGCAGCAACTGGTGCTAAAGTTGTAGGTGTGGATATCGTTTCAAAGATGATTGAAGATGCTCGTGAGAATGCTAAAGAATTAGGCTTTGAAAAGGCATCTTTTGAAGTTGCCGATCTTGAAGAGTTATTTGAAAACCAGTCTTGGGCAAAAGACAACTACGATGCTGTAGTTTTAGATCCAGGTCGTCAGGGTGCTAAAAGAGCTGTGCTGTTCTTAGCTAAAAAGAAAGTAGCAAAGATTGTTATGATTTCATGCAATCCACTTGCAGCTTCAAGAGATTCCCTTGAATTAGTAAAGGCTGGATATAAAATAAAGCAGTGGGGTGTATGTGATATGTTCCCTAGAACCTCACATGTTGAGATGATTTTGGAATTTACTCTGTAGGTTGCAGTAAGACTTAACAGTCAACGTTACAGCCTACAAAGACATTTGTAGAAAATTATAGGTGGAAAAATGGTTGCGATAAGACAGACTCACAGTTCTACTTTTGATTTTGCAAAATGGGTGGATGAACTGGCTCTACAGCCAGATCAGAAAGATGCCATCCACAAAACCAATGAGTTTGTTTTACGTTGCATCAGAAAAAGTGAGGTAGCTGAAGACTTCGTAAATCCTGATGATCTAGTTGCCCGCTTTAACCATATTTCATCAGAAATCGTAGGAATTCTGATGACTTTGAATATGGATCTGCCTTCTTTACAGGTATCCATTCTGTATCCAGCCTATGAAAACAGCTTTATCTCTTTAGATGCAGTAAATGATGTCTTTGGACCAAAGATTTCATCATTACTGCTAGCTGTAAAAGATATGGAAGCCATCCGCTCTTTGCAGACATTAAATTCAGATAATGTAACTGAAGAACAGGTCGATAGAGTGCGCCGTATGATACTTGCAATGGTCAAGGACGTGCGTGCTGTAGTCATCAAACTTGCTGAAAGAATTGCTGTTATCAGAAACTCTGATAGAGAAGATGAAAACGCCAGAACCTTAATTGCTAAAGAAATTTCAAATATCTATGCTCCTCTTGCTAACAGACTTGGTATTGGTCAGTTAAAGTGGGAGCTAGAAGATCTTGCCTTTAAGTTCTTACATCATGACACCTACATGGAAATTGCCCATGATTTAGGTGAAAGACGTCTTGAAAGAGAAAGCTATATTGATAACTTTGTAAAGAATTTAGCAGCTCTTTTAAAAGAAGAAGGCATCGAAGCTACTGTATATGGTCGACCAAAGCATATTTACAGTATTTACAGAAAGATGCAGAAAAAGCATCTTAAGTTCAATCAGCTCTTTGATATTAGAGCTGTAAGAGTTGTAGTAAACACTGTTGAGGAGTGTTATGCAACTTTGGGTATTATTCATACCAACTTTGAACATATTGCTAAAGAATTTGATGATTACATTGCCAATCCAAAGCCAAATGGCTATCAGTCAATCCATACTGTAGTCTATGGTGAAGGTCACAAGGTGGTAGAAGTTCAGATTAGAACTGAAAAAATGCACCAGTTAGCAGAACTTGGTGTGGCAGCTCACTGGAAGTACAAAGAAGGCAATGGTCAGAGCCAGGGTGTTGAAGAGCGTATTAACTGGTTAAGAAAACTCCTGTCATGGCGCGATGATATGGTCGAGTCAGGCTCTTTACAGGAAGAGTTCAAAAAGCAGGTCTTTGAGAACCGTGTTTATGTCTTTACTCCAAATGGTGAGGTTATTGATCTGCCAAATGGAGCTACACCATTAGACTTTGCTTATCAGGTTCATACCATGATTGGTCACCGTTGTATTGGTGCTAAAGTAGATGGCAGAATCGTGCCTTATACATATAAGCTCAAGACCGGTGAACAGGTTGAAATTATTACCCAAAAGAATCCTAACCCATCTAGAGACTGGTTAAAGGTTGAAAAGGGCTTCTTACATACTAATAAAGCCAGAAACAAAGTTCAGTCCTGGTTTAGAAAGGTTGATTTTGAAAAGAACAAAGAGGCGGGCGTTGAGCTCTTAGAAAAGGAACTTTCAAAATCAGATCTAAATTTAAATAAGGATCAGGTAGCTTCAATTCTTAAAGAGAAACTTCCTAAGTTTAACTTAAAGACTGTTGATGATTTGTTAGCTAATGTTGGTGCAGGCGACATTGGTGTCAACATTATCATGGGTATTCTCAATGATAGAGTTGAAAAGGAAACTCCTGTACAGACTGACAATAAAGAAATCATCGAAGACATCATTAACAGGAAGCCTGCAGAAGAGATCTTAAAGAAAACCAAACACCGTAGCGGTATCGTCGTTGAAGGTGTAGGTGACTTGATGACTCATATGGCAAAGTGCTGTCAGCCAATTCCTGGTGACGAGATCATAGGTTTCGTAACCCAAGGCAGAGGCATTTCTGTTCACAGAAAAGACTGTGAGAAGTTCAAGAGAATGACCATGCTCTTCCCTGAGCGCGTCGTAGATGCAACCTGGGGTGAGAATGTAGCCGATACAGGTCGAGGCTATACTGTTACCATTAGAGTTGTAGGCTCAGATTATCCAGGCTTCTTAAGAGATGTAACTACAGTTATTGCTAATGAGAAGATGAACGTAATCGGAGTTCGCTCTCATGTAGACAAGACAAAAGATCTTTCTTTAATTGATATTGATCTTTTAGTTGTAAGCATTCCTGTGCTAACAAGAACTCTAGCTAAACTAAATGACCTGCCAATGGTTACAGAAGCAAAGAGACTGTAATCATAAAGTTACTATTATCATGTGGACTTGTATTTCAGGTCCACATCATGCCCTTTTGTAAGTTCATAGATGTGGTGTTTTATGAATATTTATGAAACATGTCCTGTCATTGAAAATGAAAAGTTCACGCTAAGGATGTTTAATCAAAAAGATTGTGATGAGCTGTTAAAGGTATACAGCGACAAAATGGCATTACCATTCTTTAACAGTGACAATTGTGATGGGGACAATTTTTATTACCCTACAAAAGAAAGAATGTCTTCTGCAATGGACTTTTGGCGTTCATCCTACGAACAAGGCTGGTTTGTTAGATTCTCTATTGTAGACAGGGAAAAATCTGAGGTCATCGGTACCGTTGAACTGTGCTTAAGATCCTCTGACGATGAATTTAACCAGATGGGGATATTAAGAGTGGATGTGAGAAGTGACTATGAAGAAGAGCGTAAGTTATACAGCATCTTTTCACTTATCAGTCCCAAAGTAGAAACACTGCTAGGCAGTAAAGGAGTTCTTACAAAGGCTCCTGTATATGCTGTTGAGAGAATTAAAGCCATTTCAAAAGTGGGGTTTATCAAGTCTGCACATCTCTTAATTGGCAAAACAGGTTATGCCTATGATGGCTACTGGACGATGGGTTAATCCTGTCAAAGATGCTTTGCTGTCACGTCTAGAGATGTCTTACTTTTTTTACAGATCATACGGCCTTGAATGTGGTATAATTCATCGCTTATAAGTTAACAATTTTGGAGTTTTTATGTCCTCATCTCCTAAGATTATTTTTGTTACCGGTGGTGTAGTATCTTCATTAGGTAAAGGTATTGCCGGTGCATCTTTAGCTGCTGTACTTGAAGCACGCGGCCTTAAAGTAACCATTATGAAACTGGATCCATATATCAACGTTGATCCAGGCACCATGAGCCCAATTCAGCATGGTGAGGTTTTTGTAACAGAGGATGGTGCAGAAACCGATCTTGATTTAGGACACTATGAGCGTTTTATCAACGCTAAGATGTCTAAAAAGAATAACTTCACAACAGGTAGAATCTATTCAGACGTTATCAGAAAGGAACGTCGTGGTGATTACTTAGGCGCTACCATTCAGGTTATTCCTCACATCACTAACGCTATCAAAGAGAGAATTTTACAGGGTTGCGAAGGCAATGATGTAACCTTAGTTGAAATCGGTGGTACCGTAGGTGATATCGAATCATTACCATTCTTAGAGGCTATTCGTCAGTTAGCAGTTGATATTGGTAGAGAAAATGCTCTATTCATGCACCTGACCTTAGTTCCATATTTAAAGACTTCAGGTGAGGTTAAGACCAAACCTACACAGCACTCTGTAAAAGAGTTACTGTCAATCGGTATTCAGCCTGATATCTTAATCTGCCGTTCAGAGATGGGTATCCCAGCTCACGAGCGTCATAAGATTGCAATGTTCTGTAACGTATCAGAGAACGCTGTAATCAATATGAAGGATGTAGACTCTATCTACAAGATCCCTGCATTATTAAAGAGCCAGTATTTAGATCAGTTAGTAGTTGATAGATTCCACTTTGATGTTCCAGAGGCTGATTTATCAGATTGGGAACAGGTTCTATATCAGCAGGCTAATACTACTGGTGAAGTTACCATTGGTATGGTAGGTAAGTATGTTGAATTACATGATGCCTACAAGTCAGTTAACGAAGCATTAAAGCACGGTGGCTTAAAGAACCGTTTACAGGTTCATATCAAATACATCGATTCTGAGAATGTAGAGGTAAAAGGCACTGATGTATTAGCAGGTCTTGATGCTATCTTAGTTCCAGGCGGTTTCGGTAAGCGTGGTATTGAAGGTAAGATCACTGCAGCTAAGTATGCTCGTGAAAACGGTATTCCTTACTTAGGTATCTGCTTAGGTATGCAGGTTGCCTTAATCGAGTACGCAAGAGATGTTGCAGGTATGGCAGGTGCAAATTCAAGCGAGTTTGATCCTGATACTAAGTACCCTGTAGTAGCCCTAATTACTGAGTGGAAGGATGAGTCAGGTAAGGTTGAAAAACGTTCTGACAAGTCTGATCTTGGTGGTACTATGAGATTAGGTGGTCAGTTATGCCACTTACAGCCAGGATCTAAGGTAAGAGAGCTTTACGGTCAGGATGACATCGTTGAGCGTCATCGTCACCGTTATGAGGTAAACAACAATCTGATTAAGCAGATCACTGATAAGGGCTTAAAGATTGCTGGTTTATCAACTGATAACAAGCTCGTTGAAATTATCGAGAATCCTAACCACCCATGGTTTATTGGTGTTCAGTTCCATCCTGAATTTACCTCTAACCCAAGAAAGGGTCATCCTCTATTCACAGGCTTTATTAAAGCTGCTAAAGAATACCAGGATAAACACAGCAGATAACTGTAGACTATGAAAGTACTTGCTCTATTTCTTATAGCTTTAATTGGCTACTTAGGTTACGACATTTGGTTTGGTCGTAATGGAGTAGAGCAGTACGATACTATGTCTAAACAGTACGAAGAAGCTTCGAAAACCTCGAAGCTTCTTGAACAGCGAAATCAGGCCTTAGAAGACGAAATCTCTGATCTTAAACAAGGTAACCTCGTTGTTGAAGAATTAGCTCGCTCAGAGCTTGGCATGGTAAAGAAATCAGAAACCTTTTACCGTGTAATCGACAAGGATAACGTTCAAAACAACCGCAGATAGGAGTGCTTTTTGTGGAAAGCTCTCGAATAGATGTAGTCGTTCCTGCTGCAGGCGTTGGTAAACGCATGCGTCTTAACATTCCCAAGCAATACGCTCTTCTTTCAAACAAAACCGTTCTAGAACACACTGTTAATGCTCTACTTAATTGCCCTTATGTAGGAAATGTCATTGTAGGTGTTAGTGCTGAAGATGAGTACTTTGACTCTTTAGAGATAAGCCGTAATCCTAGAGTCATTAAAGGCAAAGGCGGTAAAGAGCGATCTGACACTGTAAGATTAAATCTTGGGGAAGTGACAAGTGAATATGTCATGGTGCATGATGCTGCAAGACCTTTAATCAGTCAGGACGATCTTAAAAAGTTAGCATTATTGGTTCAAAAGAATATAGAAGGTGCCATCTTAGCTTGCAAAGTATCAGATACTTTAAAGTTAGTTTCAGATGGAAACATCGTTAAAACCGTTCCTCGTGAGAATATGTATCGCGCATATACTCCACAAATGTTTAAAACAAAATTATTAAAACAAGCATTAGAACACGCAGACAGAAATCATTTAGCTATCACTGATGATGCCTCAGCTATGGAAATTTTAGGTTATAAGGTGCAAATCGTTGAAGGTGATTCTGGTAATTTCAAATTAACAACACCTGACGATCTAAATCTAGCAAAATTGATGATAGAAAAAGGAAATAACTAAGATGTTTAGAATCGGTCATGGCTTTGATGTTCATAAATTCGGTGGTGTTGGTCCCTGCACTTTAGGTGGTGTTAAGGTCCCATATGAGCAGGGTCTTATTGCTCACTCAGATGGCGATGTAGTTTTACATGCGATCTCTGATGCTCTTTTAGGCGCCTTAGCTTTAGGCGATATTGGTCATTTTTATCCTGACAATGATGACAGATTTTTAAATATCGACAGCAGAATTCTTTTACGCGACGTGGTAGATAAAATTCATTCTTTAGGGTATAAAGTTGTTAATGTTGATACCACTATCATGGCACAGGCTCCAAAGATGGCAGCTTATGAACCAGAGATGATTAAGAATGTAGCATCCGATCTTAAAGTGGATGTAAGTTGCGTCAGCATTAAGGCTACTACTACCGAGAAGTTAGGTTTTACAGGTAGAAAAGAAGGTATAGCAGTAGAATCTGTGGTGCTTTTACAAAAGACAGAGTAATTTTATGAGAATCTTTACATATCTTTATGCTTTATTTGAAGGACTATCAAGGCATAAGTTAGCAGTTTATATCATGTGTATAAACTCTTTTGCTGAGTCTGTATTCTGGCCAATTCCACCTGATGTAATGCTCATTCCTATGTGCTTGTATCACAGAAGAAGAGCTTACTATTATGCTTTTTTAACCGTAGCATTCTCTGTATTAGGTGCAATTGTAGGTTACAGTTTAGGCTACTATGTTTATGACCCTTATATAGCTGATTTTATAAGATTCATGCACTATGAGCAGGCTTTAGAAGTAGTACGCTCATGGCTTACTCAAGAGTACGGTATCTTAATGATCTTTGTGGGAGCTTTCACTCCTATCCCTTATAAGGTTATCGCTGTAGGTACTGGTCTAGTTGCAGCTGAGAGTGTGATGAACACAGGTGCTTCAGGTACTCTTAATATCTTTAACTTCGTGTTGGTGTCATTAGTAGGTCGCGGTTTACGCTTCTTTATTGAAGCCATCCTGATATCCTTAGGTGGAGACAAGATGGAAAAGACCGTTAAGCACTACATTGATGTAATTGGTTGGGCTTGCGTAGCTTTAATTGCAATCTTTATCGTTTATAAGGTCTTTGCATAACTAAATTTACATTTATACCTGAGGATATTCTCCTCAGGTAAGCCCACAAAATGAGCAAAAGTATTATTTCTGCTGTCTAATCTCTTAATTTTGTAAAAAATTTTTCTGTTTTTACAAATTCTGTGTAACAATGTTTCAGTAGTCTGAAAGCGTTTTAAAGTGTAAAGGCAGGTTAAAGATGGTAGGCCTTTATACAGAATGAATATTTAAATGAAGATTAAGTTTTTTTCTGCTTTATTAGCTAGTACTTTTTTATCTGTAGTCGCAGTATCAACAGTAGGTTGTACTGCAGATAAAAATAATACAGCAAGCCCTGCTGTTGTTGAGTATTCAAAGCCTGTACATGTAAGCAGAAGTGTTAAAAGTCAGCGTGTCTATGCAGCTTCTGCAAATGAAAAAACTAGGGCAGGAGTTATCAAGCCTTTTTCTACTAATTCAAATACCACAAGCGTAAAAAGCGGTGTCGTAAAGCCATATTCAAACTCTGCTACTACCTTAAATTCAAGTTCACAGAACAATCAGGCAATCCAAGTAATTCCTACTCCACTACCTAGTGGCAATGTTTATCAGGTAAAGCCTGGTGACACTCTGTACTCCATCGCTTTTAGATATGGTAGAGATTATCGTGATTTAGCCTCAGATAACGGTATTGCAGCACCATATAACATCACAGTAGGTCAGAATATCAGACTGACACCTGCTAGTGCTACTGTTGTACCTACAACTCAGACTGTAACTTCTAATTCTCAAGTTCAGTCATCAACTAAGACTAATGTAACTTCAACTACTAACATAGCTGACAACACTGTATCAACTCAGTCATCAGATAAGATCACAGGTGATTTCTATACCGTAAAAGCAGGCGACTCTTTGATGTCAATTTCACGCAGGAGTGGAGTTAGCTATTCAAATCTGATTAAGATTAACCACTTGCAAAAGCCTTATGGTATCTATACAGGTCAGAGAATTTATTTAAAGTCTAATTCAAGCAGTGAGAGTTTAGCAGACAGAACTCCTCAGAAGGTTGTTCCTGTAGCAGGAGTAAATTCACAGACAACTGCAACAAGTACAAGTGCAGTTCCTGCATCAGTAGCCTCAGCTCCTACAAAGGTTGTGTCAGGAAGAAGCCGTTCAGTTTCAGGTGTGTCCTGGATGTGGCCTGCAAAGGGGACTGTAATTAGAAACTTCTCATCATCTAATAAAGGTATTGATATTGCTGGATCTCGAGGCCAGAGCGTTAATGCTGCAGCTTCAGGTCAGGTGGTATATTCAGGTAATGCTCTACGTGGCTATGGAAACCTGATCATTATTAACCATGATAACGAATATCTGTCAGCATATGCTCATAACGATATGTTATTAGTAAAAGAAGGTCAGCGAGTTAAGAAAGGTCAAGTGATCGCAAGAATGGGCTCAACTGATGCTTCAAGAGTAATGTTGCATTTTGAAATTAGATATCGAGGAAACTCTGTAAATCCTCGTAAGTATTTACCATAAAAGACTACTTTATAAACAGACAACAATTTAACAAACAATAGAATAAAAGGATCTCCATGGATAAGTTAAAAGAAGACGCTGACGATTTTGCAGATAAGGTTCTGCAGAATATTGCTGATGTTGAAGCAGATAGTGGCAATGACAGAAACTCAGGTGCTGATAAGGCTTCTAAAGCTGATTCCTCTGATCTTTTGTCAAACTATTTCTCATCAATCAGACGTTACCCACTTTTGTCATCAGAGCAGGAAAACTCTATAGGCAGAAAGGCCAAAGAAGGTGACAAACGCTCTATTGATATGATGATCACCTCTAATCTGCGCTTAGTTGTTAAGATTGCTAAAAATTACCGAGCAAGAGGCATTCCTCTGTTAGATTTAATTGAGGAAGGTAACTTAGGTCTTATTCATGCTGTGCAAAAGTTCGAACCTGATAGAGGTTTCCGTTTCTCTACCTATGCTACTTGGTGGATTAGACAGAGCATTGAGCAGGCAATTATGTGCCAGTCAAGAATGGTAAGACTGCCTGTACATGTAATTAAAGACATCAATATCGTCTTAAAAGCTAAACGTGCCCTACAGGAGGCTGATATCTCAAAGCCTGTATCAATTCAGCAGATAGCTGAGAAGACCGGTAAAGATATCGATGAGGTAAGTTCTCTGCTTGCAATGTTAGAAGGTACTACACCTCTTGATATGAGTGTAAAAGGTTCTGATGACAAGGAAGTCTCTTTACTTGATATCGTACCTGATACAAAAGCAGAATCTCCTTTTGATCATGTAGATAAGCGTGAAATCGTTGAAATTGTAAGAAACTGGTTTAACGCTCTACCTGAAAAACAGCAGATGGTGGTGTTGTACCGCTTTGGTTTAAATGATGAAGACGTGTTAACTCTAGAAGAGGTAGGTGCAAAGATTGGCCTTACCCGTGAGCGCGTACGCCAAATCCAAAGTGAAGTTTTAAAGAGTTTAAGAAAGACTTTTGAAGCTTATGGAATTGATAAGAATTCTATAGGTCTCCCTTCTGGTGACAATCACTAATCAAGAAAAAGCAGGCGTAAGCCTGCTTTTCCATCTCAATTTTAGCAACCTATAGTCTAGATCTTGTTTTTTAACTCAAAGAGCAGGTTTAAAGCAGCAATTGGAGTTAAGGTATTTAGATCTACCTTTTTCAGATCTTCTAAAACCTCAGGATCTTTGTAAACTATCTTTTCTTTTACAGTAACCTCAGGTTGTGCATTTTGAGGAATAGTCTCAACTGTTACATTCTTACTGTCAGTATTTTTTGCATGTTGCTTATTCTCAATGGTCTTTTTAGCATTTGAGATAACTTCACTAGGAAGACCTGCTAACTTTCCTACCTCAATTGCATAAGAGTAGTTCTGAGAACCTTCATTTGCCTTGTATAAGAAGACAATAGAACCATCAAATTCAGTTGCCTTAAAGCAGATATTCTTAACATTAGAGTAGGTATCAGCTAATGAGGCTATCTCAGGATAATGAGTTGAGAACAGAGTAAAGCAGTTAACTTTTGAACAGAGGTATTGTGCAATTGATAAAGCTAAGGCACTGCCTTCATAGGTGCTAGTACCACGTCCAATTTCATCCATTAACACTAGGCTGTTTACTGTAGCGTTGTTAATAATTGAGGATGCTTCTTCCATTTCCACCATGAAAGTTGATCTGCCTGAAGACAAATCGTCAGAGGCACCAATTCTGGTGAAGATTCTGTCAATGTTACCAATGTGAGCAACTTTAGCTGGAACAAAACAGCCAATTCTTGCCATGATTGTAATCAGAGCAGTCTGTCTCATATAGGTAGATTTACCACCCATATTAGGACCAGTAATTACGAGCATGTTTTTGTCTTTGAGCTCAATTGAATTACTTACAAACGGCTTGTCAGTAATTTTCTCGATTACAGGATGTCTGCCTTCTTCAATCTTAATGATGTGATCGTTTGATAATTGTGGTCTTACATAGTTACCTGATTTTGAAACTACCGCAAAACCATTTAATACATCAATTAAAGAGAGTACCTGAGAGAGTTTTGTAAGCTCTGACAGCTTTTGTTGTAATTGATGCTCAACGTCATGGAACAGCTCATCTTCAAGTTCTAGAGATCGTTCTTTAGCAGATACAGCTTTTTGCTCTAATTCTTTTAGCTCAGGAGTGATGTAACGTTCGTTATTCTTTAAGGTCTGACGTCTGATGTAGTACTCAGGCACTTTCTGAGATTGAGCTTTAGATACTTCAATGTAAAAACCGTGAACTGAGTTGAAGTTGACCTTTAAGGTAGAAATACCGGTCTTTTCTCTTTCATCCTGCTCAATCTTTAATAACAGTTCTTGAGAACCGTTCATTAACTCACGTAAAGAATCAAGCTCCTCATTGTAACCTTCAGCAATTACATCACCATCACGTAAGAAAGTAGAAGGGAAATCTTTAATTGCACTGGTTAACAGCGCAACTACATCTAAGAGAGGATCAACTTTGTCATTTAATGCAATGAGTGCATTTTGACCTGATTTTAAAAGGAAGTTCTTTAAATCAGGTACTAGCTTTAAGGAGTCACGTAATACTGCAAGATCTTTAGGTTTACTTGATGACAGACCAATTCTTGCAACGATTCTTTCAATATCACCAATTCTCTCTAAAGACTGAGAGAGTATTTCATTATCTGAATTACATAAAGCTTCAACGATATCTAATCTTTGATTGATAAGATCGTTGTTGCGCAGAGGCTCTACTAGCATGCGTCTTGTAAGTCTCTGTCCCATTGGGGTTAGAGCATTATCTAAGACACTTAATAATGAGCCCTGTTTTTCACCTTTTAAATTTGACAGGATCTCTAAGTTTCTTTGAGCACAGTGATCTAAAAGAACGAACTCTGAGTTATCGTCTCTTGAAATTGATTTGATGTGCTCTAAAGGTACGTTCTGAGTATTCTTTACATAGGCTAAAAGCGCACCGGCTGCACAGATACCATCTTCAAGATTCTCAATATCAAAACCAAACAGGCTGTTAGTTCCAAACTGAGAGCATAACAGTTTATAGCAGGTTTCAAGTTTAAAGTTCCAAGGTGCCAGAGCTTTTCTTGAATGGATGTCCTGGAAGATATCTATCTCTTTAAAATTCTCCTCATAAACAATTTCAATAGGGGAGATTTTTTCAATATAGAGTTTTAACTCAGCCTTAGTAGGGCAGATGGTAGTTTTAAATAGTCCTGAACCTAAAGAAATATAGGCTAGTCCATAATAGTGTTTGCCTTTATAAATACAGGCTGTGAACACATCCTGTCTGTCTGGTGCAATGCCTTCTTCGGTTACGGTGCCTGGAGTAATGATCTTTGATACTTTTCTTACCATGGTTTTCTGTGCACCAGGAGTTCCCTGCTGTTCACAGATCACGCATGACTCACCCATCTTAATAAGTCTTGCAATATAGTTATCTACAGCATGGAAAGGCACGCCTGCCATAGGAATAGGTTCACCATTGTTGGTGCCTCTTCTAGTTAAGGTAAGATCTAAAAGTTTTGCTACTTTTTTAGCATCTTCATAGAAGAGTTCATAGAAATCGCCTAGTCTGTAAAGAACCAGTGTATTTGGATATTGAGATTTAATTTCCAAGTACTGACGCATCATTGGCGTAGCGTTTTGCATTAGTTCTTCCATAATTATGATTTCACTTTGTTAAAAATTGCAAAAAATGACAGTAAAAGTCAAAGTATCAAAAAAACAAACTGTATTATAATCTAATCTTAGGTTACTTGATAAACGGTAATATTGTTATCTATTGAATGTGAATTTTGTATAAATATACATATATCAGATCAGAAGAGCTCAAAAATAGTAAGTTTTGATTGATCTTTAACAGTAAAAATATGAGGTGTAATTATTTGAAATAAAAGAATAAAGTTGAGATGTAGGGATCAGTTTTTTGACATGGATTCTACTAGAA
>JBNMJE010000024.1:0-21817 GCA_050873645.1 Succinivibrio sp.
ATAAATTATGGACTATGATATACCTAAAATGAAATTAAGGCAAGAAAAATCCATAAAAAACAAATGGGAAATAATTAAATATAGGGAATTTGTGAGGTTCGTCACCCATATTGTAAACTAGGGTGACGGGAGTTTAGGTTGCTAAAAAATGCGCCAGATGGCGCATTCGTTTTAAATAAGATCTTACTCAAAGTCTTCTTGTTTTAAAGGAGTCTTTTCCTGTAAGTCAAGCTTTGCCCTCTTACCTAAGACCTCATCTAAAAGATATGGTTCTAGACCTAAAGCAGGTCTTACTGAGCGGACATGCTCTTTAGTTAAACACTCCCCTTTCTTGATGTTCTTTACAAGATAGATTGAACGTCTTCCCATTCTCATTGGATATTCATCATCCTGTAAATGGATACCTTTAACACCTAATGATTTAGCAACCATCTTACAGTCTTTTACAAGTTTTATTAGATCATCCTTTTCCATAGAAAAGGCTGAATCCACACCACCGTTTTTCTTATCATCAGTAAAGTGCTTTTCAAGCATATCAGCACCAAGTGCTGTAGCAGCAATATCCAGTTCATCACCTATTGCATGATTAGATAAACCACTTCTGCATTGGTATCTTTCTTTTAAGAATGGAATTGAATTTAAATTAAACTTTTCAGGATCAGCAGGATATCTGCTTTCACAGTGCAGTAAAGTAAGATCATCTATACCATGACGTCTAACTACCTCAACTGCTCTGTCTATCTCTTCTAAGGTAGCAAGACCTGTAGACATCACCATAGGCTTACCTTTTGATGCACAGTAATCAATAAGTCCAATGTCATTTAATTCATATGAAGCTATTTTATAAACTGGGCAACCTGCCTCTTCAAGGCAGTCAACATCATCATAAGAGAAAGGAGAGCTAAACAGAAAGATCCCATGCTCTTTAGCATGATTAAATAGTGGTTTCATCCATTCACGAGGTGTTTTAGCCTTTTTATAAAGCTCATAATAGGTTTGACCGCCCCATAGTCCACCTTCTAATTTGAACTCAGGTCTGTCTGAATCTAACGTTAATGAATCCTCGGTATAGGTTTGTATTTTTACAGCATCGGCTCCGCACTCATGAGCTAACTCCATAAGCTCAATAGCTCGATTTAAAGAACCATTATGGTTTCCTGATAATTCAGCTACGATGAGAGGCATTTTCTTATTCTTATACATATTTCACCTATAAAAAACTCCGATGACTTATTTTAGTTATCGGAGTTTAGTGTAATTTATTCAGTATTACTACTCTGTTAAAAGGAAATTGTGAAGGTTTTATTCCTTTACACAGAGCGTTTTACATTGAACAAAGTGTCTTACATAGAACGTAAAGCAGCAATTCTCTTTTCTAAAGGAGGATGAGACATAAAGAGCTCTGACACAGTAACAGGTCCATTGATGCATAAAGCCTGCATATAACTCTTATCTTTACGCTCTTTAGGCTGAATACCACGTTTTAAAGCTTCCAGGGCTCCAATCATGCACTCTTTACCATTTAACACAGCGGATCCTGCATCTGCTCTGTATTCTCTAAATCTTGAGAACCACATCAGGATCATGGTTGCAAATAAACCAAAGACCATCTGCATGATAGAGTTAATTGAGTAAAACATCATGGATGAGCCAAATGAAAGATTGCGATTGTCTGAGTTATTGCCTCTTGTAGCATTTACAATGGCAAAAGCTGCTACATATGAGAAGAAATAAACAAAGGTATTGAGCACGCCCTGTAATAAAGCCATAGTTACCATATCACCATTTTTGATATGAGATATCTCATGACCTAAAACACCGGTTACCTCAGACTGGCTCATAGAGTTTAATAATCCTGATGACACCGCAACTAAAGCAGCATCTTTTGAAGCTCCTGTTGCAAATGCGTTTGGATCAGGTGAGTTATAGATACCAACCTCTGGCATAGCTAAACCATCTTTTTGAGTTAGCATTCTTACTGTGCTTAATAAAAAAGCTTCCTGCTGATTTCTTGGAGTTGTAATTACCTGTACTCCATAAGCTTTTTTACACATTGTCTTTGATAAGAACAGTGAAATTATAGAACCTACACAACCAAAAATTGCACACATTACTAATAATGAAGCATAACTTTGACCATCAATCTGAATACCAAAGATGTTAAGTAGGATTGATCCTACGATACTTACAAGCAGTAACACTGCAATTTGCATTGCTATATAAAGTAATATTCTCATTTTTCTGTGTCCTCTATTTACTAAGAGATTACAGCAATTTGCTTATCTTTAACTTAGAGCTGACTCTATCTTAGATTTTAATGTCATTTTGCCTTTCTAAATTTCAGCACTTAGACTGTTCTGAACTATAGAGTTTTAAGATTGTCTAAAGCTCATCAAGGTTAATAGTCAGATCTTTCTTTACATGTTTCTCATCGTCATCAGACTTATTTAAATCTGAATTGATATCAACTCCGTTTAAAGTGATCTTATTACCATTTAACTCTAATACAGTAGAATAGTTGCCACCATCTGAGGAGATAGCACCTGTTCTTAAGTAATCCTCAAGTCCTACTTTGTATTGAGAATCTACCCATTCATCTACAAAATCTACAGGAGATTTAGCAAAGAGCTTTAAGTAGATATTCTCTGGCTTTTTATCATTTGCATTAAATGAAAGAGAACTCTCCCCTTGGAATTTGGTTTCCTTACCATTATGCATGAATGAGAAGTTCTCAAGATTTACCTTAACAGGTTTTGATAAATTTGAGATAACGCTTTGCATCGGATCATCAGAGTGCTTAATCGTCTTGATTAAGTTCATAAGATTGATACAGTCTATTGAGCTTTCGTAACTTAATTTAGACAGATCATAGAATGGAACAGTTTGACCATCTCTGATACGAGGAAAAGCAAAATAAGCATCCATTGAACCTGTTGAGCTTATCTTTTGATAACCTTCATCTTTATTTGTAAAAGCAACTTCAACATTTAAGTTCTTTACAGAGAAACTGTCTCTTAAAGTTTTATCTTTAACATTGTCGTCAGGTTTAAATCCGATTAAATACAGAGTAGAAGCATCAGCTGACAACTCATCAAAAGTTATTGCAAATGTATCTAATGATAGCTTCTTAGTTGAGAGGTTAAACTTTGGTTTTGCCTTAGTCTTTAAATTCTGAAAGACTAGGTTATAAGACTCACGACCTGAGTAGATGTCGCGTCCTCGACAGTTGATACCTGAGAAAGAAAACAAAGCATCAATAGAATTTAAGCTTCTTCCTGACACTGTAGTTACAGTGTCTCCGATGCGGCATCTGCCATCCTCAAGATTTAACTCAAATCCTGCAGTTCTTAAATTAGCATCACCTTTTAACTGCCATGGGTAGAAGTTGACTTCACCTGACATATCAATTACAGGTAAGCCAATTGATGAGAGTAATTCATCGATATTACCGTCATAGTTTTCTTTTTGAAATTTGACTGTAAAAGATGATACAGAGAAGTTAATGTCAACTAAAAAACTGGCTCTTAACTCGCCTACAGGAGAGTCAGGTACAGTAATTGAGACCTTACCTTTTTTAGATAAGAGAGAACTTGATACTGGCTTGTAGACAATTTTGGCATAAGACTGTCTTTCATTGATAAGTCTTAGAGCATCATTGAATTTGCTGTCAAAAATATAGCTTGCAGCAAAGGCTGAAGCTATCAGAATACATAAAAGAAAGCCTAGGATAAAAGCTAATAGCTTTATAGGTTTACGCATAACTATCTTTCATCCTGAAGTTTAGCTAAGATGCTGCCACTTTCTTTTAGAGCCTCTTCAGAGAAATCTCCAAAGTATTTTCTTACATTCAAGAATTTTTCAGTAAAGGTATCAACATCTACGTCTTTGATTACCTTTAACTGCTCTTGAAGGCTATTTACAAATTTCTCAATTAACTCGTAATTCTGTTTTGATGACATGATAATGTCTGCATACAGACGAGGATCCTGAGCAAACAGACGACCTACCATCATCAGTTCTAAGCGATAAATAGGACTTGAGAGATCCTTTAATTTCTCAAGATCAGGGGCAATTTCACTTAAGAAATTACCATAACCATAGGTACTAAAGTGACGTAAAGCCTGAATGATACTCATAGCTCTGTCATGTTCTTTAGCAGAACATCTGCAGATATTAGCGCCCCAAATACGCAGTTGCTCTACTAAGAACTCTGATGCTTTTTCATCACGTTCAGGTACAGTTACAACCACCTGCTTTACTAAGCTTTTTACATCAGGACCAAACATAGGATGAAGACCTAAAACTGGACCTTTGTGATACTTCATCATGGCATCTACAATAGGTGCTTTTACTGATGTAAAGTCACATAAGATCTGATCATCTCTTAGCATTGGGGATAACTGTTTGATGATATCAATGGTAATATCAATAGGCACAGAGACGATAACGATTTTAGCGTTCTTTAAATACTCTGGTGCTTTATCCCAGCCACGGTGACCAAAGGAGAAAACTTTATAGCCTGACTTTTCAAAGTAATCTGAAAAGATCCTGCCCATGCCACCGTTACCGCCGACGATAACCACGTCACCATCAGTCTTTAAACAGCGTGGATAGTTAAAGTCAGTGTTTGAGCACAGTTTATATGACTCACGTAGAACTCTTTTCATAATGTCAGCTAAGAGTCCTTTTGGCAGATCATATTCTCTTGCTAACTTTTCACAATTATCAATTACAAAGGCTTCTCTTTCATGAGAGTAAGCACTTACTCCAAGATCTTTTTTACAAGAAGCTGCCTTTATTACAAGATCCTGACGACGTTTTAACAGACTGATTAACTCTTTATCAGTAGCATCGATTTGTGCTCTTACATTCTCTAAATCAACAGCACTCATTAGTCATCAATCTCATCTAAATAGTTATCAACGTTCTTATCTTCTTTATTTTCCATAGAAGCATTTGGATTTACCCTGCCCTCTTGGTACATGAGATATACCTGACGTAGCTGAGCATAAGGATCAACCGCCTTATCAATAGCTTCTTCCTGTGGAATTAAAGATGCACGTGCATCAATACCGTTAATTACGGTACATGCAATAGAAGTCCATGGTGTTACAAAGTAGTAAGGCCAGTTATCTACAGCAGAAGCATGGATACCTCTTTCTGTGGTAGGACCATAAGCTGGAACCATGATGTAAGCGCCCTGATCGACACCTGCTTTACCCATCACAGTATTCATAGTCATGGATTTTTGTTCTAGTCCCATGTGTTTTGCTACATCAATTAAACCTAACAGGCCTACAGTTGAGTTAATAGCAAAACGGCCTAAAGAGACACCTGAGCTTACAGGCTCACCTACTAACACATTGTTTACAGTATTGTTGAGATCTGAAAGATTTGAAAAGAAATTATGCACTGATGATTTTGCAAAATCAGGCAATTTTGAGTAGCCATGAGCTACAGGTCTTAAGAGATATCTATCTAAAACCACATAATTTAATTTCCAGAAAGCATTTCTATTGATGTATTCAATAGAGTCAATTGAGTTTCCTGGTAATACTGACAAACCATAGCTGTAATCAGCATGACTTGCTTTTACAGAAATCTGACGTGGAGCCATTGGGCTGTAATTTGAATGAGATGCACTAGCTTCTGAAATAAAAGCCATAGAAATTAGTGCAGTGCATAGAATTTTTTTAATCATATAGACCTCACATACATACCTATATTTTACAACATGCAAAGCCTTTTTTCTGTGGTTAACTCATAGATGTCTAAAGATAATTTCACAAATGCGTCAAAGATCTGCGTATCAAGATTAGTATTTTGCTATGATATATGCATATACGTATATCTAAATAATCAGTAAGCTTCCATGGATACTATAGACGTTGATTTAAAGACTACTGTCGATAAGTCCAATACCGATCTAAACAAGACAGAGTCTGGTACTAAATCTGAGGCTCAAAAAGCTCAGATTAATGCTAATGCCACTGCAAAATATGTCAGTGTAATTTCAAAGCACAAAGGTCTGTTGGCTGAATCTCAGTCAAGGACTTTTAATCAGTTAAATTCAAGCCTAAATTCCTTTGTAAAGGACAGCTCTTCTATTGCTAAAGAATCCTATAACGAGGATTCTGCCCTTATGGGGCACTACAGAAAACTTACTGTTCAGGTAATCAACAGAGATCCGAATCTGCAGGAAAAAGTAGCCTCTGATTTATCCTCTCAAAAGGAGATGGTGCGTTCTCGTGATGCCGCACAGGTTTTAGAAGCAGATTTAAAGAATCTGCCAAAAGTACTCTCTGAAGGCACTGCATCAGGTCAGAATCTTGGAAAATTTATCTGTCAGAGCGTTGTAAACCTTACTGATTATGAAAACATGGGCGCTGGTTTACAAAGAGATCTAGCTATAAGACAGGTATTTGCTCCAACTGAAGAACTGTCATTACGCTCAAAACAGGCTACAGCTGAAGTCCTATCAGCATCTATTGCTTATGTAAAAAGCAATCAGCCTGAGGTATTAGCCACATTAAAAGCAGAGCAACAGGAAATAGTAAAACCAAAGCCTGGTTCTACCACTCCACAGGTTATGACACGCTATCTGCGTCAGGCTTTAGATGAGTTTCCTGAGGATTCTACTTATCTTGATATCTTCAAGCAGAACAAAAAAGTTGAAGAATCTGATGAGAATTTTAAAGATGATGTTTCAAAGGAAACAGCTAAAAGAATTCATGATCTGATTGCTAAAGCTGCGCTTACTGCAAGAAAAGGCAATCTTTTAAATACCAAAGAAGAGATTGGACTTGATAAGAGTGCAACTGTAAAAACAGATACAGCAGTAACTGATAGCAAGAGCTCTGGCGAGAAACCTGTAGAAGCTTCAAAACTATCATTATCAGAGCTTTCAGCTCGTGCTGCTAAACTGCAACAGCAGTTTAGAGAAGAGAGAATGAGATTAGCAAGTGAAGGTAAGTTACCAGATCCTGCTGCAAAACCTAATTACTCATCAGAAAACGATGCTAATAACATTGAGCTTACCAAACAGAGAATAGCTCAGGTAGACAGAGCTATTGATGAGAGAATTGCTAAGAGCAATTTACAGAATAGCTTACAGAATAGCTTACAGAATAGTTCACAGAATCAGACTGTAAAAGCGGAGGCTCCTGTAAAGACAGAACCTACACTTACAGCTGAAGAAATCAAAAAGCTTGCCATCGATGCTGTAAAAGAAGCACTACAGGAGACTGTAAAGTCTCAAATCGAGGCTAATCAGAATGCTGCTAAATTAGCTGCAACTGAAGCTGTAAATGCGCTAAAAGAAAGTGTTCTCTCTAAGTTTGAAGCCAATCAGAACTCAACTAAAGAAGTTGCTACTTTAGCTGTAAAAGAGGCTTTAGAGCAGAGTAAACAGGCTCAGTTAGAAGCAAGTCAGAATACAGCAAAACAGGCTGTACAAGAAGCAGTTAATTCCTTAAAAGAAAGTGTTTTCTCAAAATTAGAGGCAACACAGAATTCAACTAAAGAGATTGCAGCTCAGGCGGTAAAAGAAGCTCTAGAGCAAAGCACTAAAGCTCAGCTTGAAGTAAGTCAGAACTCTGCTCGTGATGCTGCTACAGAAGCTGTAAATGCTCTAAAAGAGAGTGTTCTATCTAAACTTACTGACAATGAGAACAGCTCTAAGAGTGCAGCTGAACAAGCAGTAAAAGAAGCTTTAGCTAAATTCGAAGAAAGTCAGTCTCAGGCAAAAGAAGCTACAACTCAGGCAGTAAAAGATCTTAAAGAGAGTGTAAAGGCTCAATTAGAGCAGACTCAGACCAGTGCAAAAGAAGCTGCTGCCCTAGCTGCTAAGACAGTACTTGAAGAGAATGCCAAGACTCAAAATGAGAATGCGCAAAACTCAGCAAAAGAAGCTGTAAAACAGGCTCTAAAAGAAGCATTAGAAGGCAGTCCTCTTGCTAAGAATGACTTAAGACAAAATGCTTATGAAAAGAATCAGGCATTTAATATGTCATTTAGAGGTTCAGCTGTAGCTGAGTACGGTTCTTATAACATGGGACCTACACTGTCAGTTAAGATCCCTGATGGTGTAGCTGACTACACTAATGAAGAGAACACTGTAAATAACAGAAATGATCTTAATACTGTAAATACAGAACAAAAAGCTGAAGCTTTAAAAGAAGAGTTTTTAAAATCTCAGGCAAACTCAGCAAATGAAGATATTGTTAATGAAGATCTCGCTCAAGACGATGTTGCTTTAGAAGAGACAAAGATTACTGACGGTAGTAAAGCTGATGGTAGTAAAGCTGATGTTAATAAATCTTCAGAAAAACAGACTGCATCAAATACAGCTTTAAAAGAAGCTACTTTGACTCAAAGTGATAAGACTATTTCAAAGACAGAGTCTTCACAGACAAAAGCCCCTGAGAACAATACTGTAAACGATGATGCTATCAACACTGATACTGTAGATGAGAATGCAAATGCTGTAGTTGATGAAAACATTACTGATGATGTGGATTCAGATAAGGTTCTTGCAGATAAGAATAATCTTAAGAACAGCGTTTCTTCTGTAAAAGAGCCTGTAAAAGAGCCTGTAGCAAACAGTGTTAGAGATGAGGTTGAAACTGATGCTGACGTTGTCAATGTTAAAGACAATGAAAAGCTAGCTACTGACACTAAGGCTTCTGTAAATGAAGATAACGAAAGTTTCGATACAAAAGAGCAAGCTCAGTCTTTAAATACACAAAACAGCACTGTAACCTCAAGTACAGTTACTGAAGATTCATCAGATAAGGATGTTACAGGAAATATCAATTCTGGAAACATCGATTCTGAGAACAGATTAGATAGTAACCTCGATGATGTTCTTGTAAATCCAATTGTATCTAATGACAGTGCGATTACTGATGATAGCCCAATAGAGCTTGAATCTACTTTTACCATTCCAAAGGACAATGGCGCAACTGATACAAGCAAAGTAATCACCCCTGAAGAAAAGGCTCTAGCTCATAGCGCTCAAGAGCAGGCAAAGCTACAGGACAGTGCTGTATCTAATAAGACAGCTACACCTGACAGTTCTATCCTTGCAGATGAAGATGACATCTTTAAGTCAGGTAATGAAGCTTTAGAAAACTCAGATGTACAGACTGCTGTTAAAAACAGACCGTCAGTTCTAGCAGGACTTAGCGCTAAAGAAGGTTCTGATGTTGAGACTTTACCTGATGGAAACCTAACAGCTGCTAAGGCTAATCAGAACACTTTACAAAGTTCTGATGGAGCTTCACAGAATAAGTCAGTTGAAAGCAAGATCTTAGCTTCAACTGTACCTTCTATGGAATTAGAAGATCAGGTCGTACCATCTGATGTAAAGCAGGATCTGAATTTAGAAAAGAAGCTTACTGACAAAGCTCAAGAAAACTCAGATGAGTCTACTCTTACTATTACCAAGATCCCAGAAAAGACACCTGGTGCTGCTGCCATCACCCAAGGACAAAGTGAACCAATTCCTGAAAAGAGTGTGGTTGACAATGTTGCTGATGTAAAAGAAAAAACAGGATTTTTCTCAAAAATTGCTTCAATTTTTGGTAAAAAGAGCACAGAAAGCGCAAATAAAGCAGAAACTGTAACTAATCCTGCAACTACAGCGCCTAACCTGATGACTTTAATGTCTAAAGGCTCACCTTTAGACAGTCTCATGTACACTCTTAAAGTTCAGGCTAACAATACAGCCCTGCCTGATGCTCTAAGAGAAGAAGCTAAGAACTACTTAGACAAGTTAGAAAATCCTATTGATGATTTACCATCTGTTGCTAACTGGTTGAACTTTACTTCAGGACCTATGTCCCCTACTTCACCACAGGCATTAGCTCTGCATCAATGGGCTTTCATGTTACTGTCTATCAGATTTGCTCAATTAGGAAAATCTGTTGATAAGTTCTTAAAAAAAGATGTTGATCTTATGGAAGACAGATTTGATGCTACCTTAGATGAAATGAAGGAGAGCATAGAAGCTAAAGGTAAGAACAACATTCCATCTTTATTAGATGAGACCTTAGAGCAGATTGTAAGATATCAGAATCCAAGTAAAGACAATTTACCATTGCTGTTCCAGTACATTCCTCTACCTCCTACTTATGATGGTGGCCGTGAAGGTGGCTTTAATGCACGTCCTGTAATTGAAGAAGATGGTAAAAAAGCTTGGCATTTAAACTTTGTCTTTGATATCGAAAAATTAGGTCCTATTGAGATCAAGGCTGAAGCTAAATTACCAGAGCTAAAACTCTCTGTTGTAGCAAGTACCTTTAATGGTTTACAAAAAGTTCAGGAAGCACTTCCTACATTAAAAGAGAAGTTGCAGGATCTTGGAATTACCACACGTAATGCTACAGCTCGTATGGGTAAGGTTCATATTAGAGAAAAGAATGATCGTCCTGTAGTTGAAGTAAGAACTAAAAAAGACGGTTCAACTTTCTCAGTTGATATCTAGGTGATCTTATGCAAAATACCGATGATAAAAACGTAGATAAAGATACAAATGAAGTAGCTGCAGATACTACTGTTGTAGATGCTACTGTTGTAGATACTGAAAGAGGCAAGACTTTAGACTCAGAAACTAAAAATGTTGAAGAGGCAAAAGACAACTCCATCAATGCAACCGATGAAGATCTGTCATTTAAAGCTAGCTATGAAAAAGCGTCTGCTGCTGTGGCTATCTCTTATAACGAAGAAAAACAGTCTCCATTTGTAAGTGCACTAGGCTATGAATCCAGAGCTCAAGCTATTATTGATATGGCAAAAGAGCTGGGCGTCTATGTTCACAAAGATCCAGTTTTATTAAATGAGCTTAAAGCTTTAAAGGAAGGAGAACAGGTGCCAGAGCAGTTGTTCCAGATCATAGCTGAGATTTTAGCTTTCAGTTATCTTTTACAGGGTAAAACACCCGAAAGCTACACTAGAGCTGATGGTTCAAAGGCTATCAATACTAAGGCTTAAGATTTTCTTTTAAAGAGACTCAAGCTCCTTTTGAAAAGACTCTATTGCTATAAAAGCTGATACTTGCGTATCAGCTTTTCATTTTCAACTTAACTATCCAAATTAACTAATCGTTTGAAACATAAGGTACAGGTACTGGCTCAGGATCAGCTACGATAGTGCAGTTCTGATCGACGTACATAACCTTATCAACTCTTACAGGCAGTAAGTTCAAGCCTGGCATCATACAAGTATCAGCTACGATGTTACCTGCCTTGTTGAAGTTTACAAACTTAATTCCTTCAGGCTTCTTTAACTCTAATGAGTTAACACCACGCTCCTGTAAGAATCTGCCATAAACTCTCATCGCACCTGAAGAGCCGAACAGACCGGTTGACTTGTTGTTATCAAAACCAACCCAGGTTGCTACAACCTGATCTGAGTCAATACCTACAGACCATGTGTCGCGACTGTCATTAGTTGTACCTGTCTTAGTTGCGATGTTTACATTAGGGAACAATCTGCCAATTCTGCGACCTGTACCAATCTTTGTAGCTTCAGTCATCACGTACATAGTCAGGTATGAATCACGAGGATCAAGTGTTGGTTTTACCCTAGTACTTGCGCGCTCATATACTACCTTACCATCTTTAACCACAGTACGCAGTGTAGTTAAGTCTTTATAGCTACCGTCTGTTGCTAAACTTGTATAAATCTGAGTTACCTCAAAAGGAGTTAACTCAATGGTGCCTAACAGCATTGATGGATAGAATGGAATTCTGCTCTTATCAATACCTACATTCATCAAGGTATCTCTTACGTGATTTAAGCCTACTCTCATACCAATCTTAACCGTAGGTATGTTCATAGAACGAGCCATAGCAACATAGGTAGGAATTCTGCCGTGGTATTTCTTATCGTCATTATGAGGCTGCCATAACTTACCGTCAGCAAGTTTTACGGTAATAGGAGCATCATTAACTAAGGTACCAGTATGAATACCATTATGGAAAGCTGTTAGATAAACAAAAGGCTTGATAATAGAACCTACCTGACGTTTACCTTCCATCACACGGTTAAAGCCTGCATACTGTGGGGTTCTACTACCAACCACAGCTGATACTTCAGCTGTACGCCATGAACTTACCACCATCGCAGCTTCCATACCACGAAGACCAGTTTCTTTTTCAATGGAATTTAGCTCATTCTGCACAGCATCTTCAGCTGATTGCTGAGCCTGAGGATCAAGACTTGTAAAGATCTTAATACCGTTACCGGATAAGAAATCAGGTCCGAACTTTGAGGAGATCTCTTTCTTTAACACGCCCATGAAAGCTGGTGTTTTAGAGTAGTTCATTGAACCACGCTTAATTACACCTAAAGGACGAGCTGAATACTGTTCAAACTCAGTATCATTGATGATGCCACGGTTTCTTAAAACAGCTAATACGGTATTACGTCTTTCAAGAGCCTGATCTGGATGTCTCCATGGATCATAGTAAGAAGGGCCTTTAATAATACCTACTAATAAAGCCATCTGATCCTGAGTTAACTCAGAAATAGGCACACCAAAATAGAAGTATGAAGCAAGACCGAAACCATAGATACCAGCAGGACCATTCTGTCCTAAGTAAATTTCGTTCATGTAAGCTTCTAAGATCTGATCTTTGGTGTATCTATGGTTCATGATAAGAGCCATGATGATCTCTTTGAACTTACGGGTATAGCTCTTTTGAGAATTTAAAAAGTAGTTTTTAACTAGCTGCTGAGTAATAGTAGAACCACCTTCTACTACAGAGTGAGCAATCGCATTCTTTACAAAAGCTCTGGCTATTGCAAAGAAGTTAACACCAATATTAGTTCTAAAGGAGCGATCCTCAATCTCTAATAAGGTAGTTACCAGAGCTTCTGGTACTTCTGATAACTGAATAAAGATTCTGTCTTCTTTAGGATCAATACGATTGATTCTGTCTAAAAGTACAGGATCCATTCTTACGTAGCCTAATTCCTCATGAGAATCAGCGTTGATAATTTGAGCAACTCTCTGACCGTTAAAGGTTACTAATAAAGAAACCTTGCCTTCAGCTTCATCTGGGAATTCAAATGGTCTGCGCAGGATCACCATTCGACCGGTCTTAGGATTGGCTGCGTACTCACCTGGCTTTTGAGGATTATTTACTTTTCTGTATTTTAAAAGCTTTAACTCATACTCCATCTGCTTTAAAGACAGCTTCTGATCTGGGTAAAGCTCAAGAGGTCTTGAGTAAACGACAGCTGGTAACACCCATTTATCGTCCACACCAAATTTTGATAAAACAACTGAATCAAAGTAAACGAAAAGCAGAGCTATGATTACAACACCAACTACGCCTACCTTTAAGCAAAAATAGATAAACTTCTTTTTAATGCTTCTAGCTTTTTTAGGCTTTTTATCCTTTTTATTTGGCTTTTCATTGCCATCTTGAGGATTTTCACGCTCATTTGTAGCGTAAGATTGATTAAAAGTGTTTTCCTGATAGGAATTACCTGAAAAGCTGTTTTGAGAGTAGTTGTTATTAGAGAAATTATTTTCTGAATAGTTATTCTGTGAATAGTTATTTTCTGAATAATTACTCTGACCAAAAGAAGGCTCAGTAAAGCCATCATCATTATCAATGTTACTTGTAATACCGCGCTCACCAAAAGTAGGTTCTGGTCGATTTGGATCTTCTTTTGTAGGATCAATTCTGTCGATACGGTCTTCTGCGTCTACAGCGCTAAAGCCCTTTAAAAAATCGTCACTATTATGGTTATTCATTTCATTCTTTCTTAAAAAATTTACGCTGTATTATAGCAAATGAACTTGATTTGGAACGCTTAAAATAAAGGTATTCTGAAAACTTAATTATACAGAGTATCCCTGAGCATGGTCAGAGAGCTGTAAAAGCAAAATATATTTAGCAAAAACGAAACATACATCAATGAAATCGATGTTTTTATCTGTGTTTTTAGATCATGCGTCAAATAATCAATTTCTATTCTTGATAGATAAGAAATAATAAAGCATAATTGCTCACTCAAAGAGAACCTAAAAATAGGTTCTTTTATTTAAACTAAAAAATACTTAATACATACACTGTATTTTTGGACAGTAATTAAGTTAAGGAAGAAGAATATGGCTGACAATGAAAAGACTGCTACTGCAATCGACTCTATGGGCCCTTTAGCAATCGCTGGTGTTGAACCTTACCAAGAACAACCTGGCGAAGAGTATATGAACGAGAAGCAGAAGGCTCATTTCAAAAAGATCCTGACTGCATGGCGCGATCAGCTACGCAATGAAGTAGATCGTACCGTAGGTCATATGAAGAGCGAGGCTGCAAATTTCCCTGATCCTCTAGATAGAGCATCACAGGAGGAAGAATTTGCTCTTGAGTTACGTGCACGTGACCGTGAACGTAAGTTAATTAAGAAGATCGAAAAGACCTTAGCTAAGATTGATAACGATGAGTTCGGCTACTGCGAGCAGTGCGGTACTGAGATCGGTATCAAGCGTCTAGAAGCAAGACCAACTGCTGATTTATGCGTTGACTGCAAGTCATTAGCAGAAATCAAAGAAAAACAGCTTCAAGGCTAATCAATTCTAAAAAGAAAAGCAGGTGACTATATGTCGCCTGTTTTTTTGCTCGCTATGTACATAGGTCGTTTTGCCCCATCTCCTTCAGGAAGACTTCATTTTGGCTCTCTAGTAGCAGCCTTAGGATCTTATCTTAGAGCTCGTCACGAAAACGGACGTATTCTCTTAAGAATCGAAGATCTTGATTATTACAGATGTAAAAAAGAGTACACCTCTCTTATTATCAATGAGCTTCATACTTTAGGATTTGAATACGATGGTGTTCCCTATATTCAATCTGAACACACCGATGTGTATCTTGAAAAGGCCAAAGAGCTTATAGATAGAGGTGAAGCCTATTACTGTCACTGCACAAGGGCTATGAAAAAGATAGAGCCTTGTCATTGTAAAGAATTACATTTACAGCAAACAGAAAACACAAACTATGCATTAAATTATGAGGTGCATGATGTTTGTAATAACACTTTTGAAGATGTGCTTTTAGGCAAGGTACATACTGACTATACAACCAATGAACTTACTTTAATTAGAGCTGACAAAGTAATTTCCTACAACTTAGGCTGTGTTGTTGATGACATTATAGAAGGCGTAACAGAGATTGTAAGAGGCGCAGATTTAATCGATATCACCCCATCACAAATATCCTTATACTCAAGCTTTAGTAAAGAAGCTCCTAGCTATCTGCACTTGCCTTTGATCATGCAGGATAGTAAAAGAAAGCTCTCCAAGCAGAACCATTCTCCAGCTGTACTTGATTTAGCTAGTCCTCAAAGGTTGTTAATTACAGGACTTAAATTTCTAAATCAAGAAACAGATGATTTAAACGAAAACATGACTGTTTACAAGATCCTTGCAATGGCTGTTGACCGCTTTGATGTTTCAGCTATCAGTAAGAAACCTTTGTTAGTGAAAAACTAATCGTTTATACAACAATTTGTACGTCTATCCTGTACGTCTATCCATCAAAACTAGTATCTATCCATACTTTTGACTATCAAAATGTTACTTAAGCTTCGCACCTATAACCTAGAATTGATTATGTACCTTTGAACTAGGTAGCATATAGCATCATCAATTTTCTGATGTTTTCCTGAATTTAATTGAGACACGATAAAAGCGCAGTCTTTTTCAAAATCCCAAAGAGAGTCCAAACAAAATGACTCAAATCTAAAAGAAACGCACACTATCTGTGTTAGCAATTTGGAAAAATCATTAGCAGATAGTTTTCTTTTTGCACACAGTAATAATGCATAAGCTTGTTTTACTTTTAACTTTTTCAGGATGTTCAGGTTAGATTTGTTTCTTTCGTCATAACTAGATTCATTTGGAAGAATCAAATCAAGGTAATTATCAAGTTCTGAGGCTAAGCCATCAATAAAAGTAGCAACAACAGAGCTGTTTTTAAGCTCATTTTTTACTGTGATTAAAAGCTCTGACGCTCTTATATAGTTGTATTTGCTGTTCCAGTAAGCTCTTACATAATCAAGGAAATTGTCATCTTGTAGACGATTTACCATGAAATTCCATTTCTTTTCTAAAATAGACAACTCATTTAAGTCACTGCTTTGACCTTCTACCTTAGACAAAAGATAATTTTTCAAAAGATCTGTTACTGCCTTTGATGAATCGCTAGTATTTAAAACATTGAAAGCGTCATTGTCATCGTTTATGGTCATTACTGTAAAGACAAAACTGTCGCTTAAGCTCTCAACAAAACTTTCCAAGAACTGACCTTTTTCAGAGTTTACTTCCTGTAATAGAGCACTAACTTTATTATCAAACCATAAGAATGATTTATACAAATCGTTGTCAGCTTTCCTAATATTCTTCTGTTCTCTTAGAGGATATACAAGCTTGTTAAAAAAATAATCATTATCATGTTTGTTCAAGCAAAGCTTATAACGTTCTTTTAGAGAAACAGGATCTAGATTGCTTATGAATGAATTCCAAATTTGATTGATACGAACTAAATTCTGTTCAGATCCATCATGACTATCTACAAGTCTTTTTAGGTTTTTGATTACAGACAGTATCAGCAAAGTTAAAGCTGTAAATTTTTGTTGATCAAACAAGACTTCAATGTTCTTGGTGTCATATTCTTTTAGTAGCACAATTCCTTGATAATGCATTTCATCAGACTCTACGGCTAATATTGCATCTGACCACAGTTCATCCAACAATTTTAAAGAACAGCTGTAATCAGATTGAAATTTTGGAACTGTATAAAACACTCCATTGTCAAACAGTCTTCTAAATGAAATTGTCTCTGTTCTAAATGTGGAAGTTTGCATATCTAAGCCTCCAAGATAGCTACATTTTAATTTAACTTTGTTTGGCTTTGCGCTTTGTTTGTCTTTGTATTGATAGGTTTGATTAAATTGAATCTTAGTTAACTTGCTACATCTCATAGCATAAATTAAGTCCTCAACAATGAAAATCACCTGTCTGCAAGACCGCCTTAAAAATGGTATAATGCGCACGTTTTAAAAGAGTAAATTTGGAGTAAGAAAAATTACTGCACCATTGCAAGGACTTAATACAGAAAGTCTAAAAAAATTCAAAACAAACGCCAAGAAAAAAGGCTTTGCTCAAAACATTGTATCCGCAAATGAACTGGGGCTTGATCTATCATCTCTATCAAAAGCAGCAGTTCAGGTTGTTTCTACCCTTCAAAAGCATAAGTTTAAAGCCTACTTAGTAGGTGGTTGTATCCGTGATCTTCTATTAGGAAAGAAGCCTAAAGACTTTGATGTATCTACAGATGCTACCCCTGAGCAGGTTCATAGAATTTTTTCAAATTCTAGAATCATTGGCAGAAGATTTAAGATTGTTCATGTCGTCTTTAGCGGACAGAATATTATTGAAGTTACTACCTTTAGAAGTAACGCTACAGTAAAAAAAGGTAAAGTAAATCCAACTAGAGTGTCAGCAGAGTCTGGCATGCTTTTAAGAGACAATGTTTACGGTAAAAGCATTGTTGAGGATTCTCAAAGACGTGACTTTACCATTAACGCTTTATATCTAGATCCTGTCAAAAAAGAGATCTACGACTACAACGGTGGTCTTTACGATATGCAAAAAGGCATCATTGATATCATCGGTGATCCTGATACTAGATATAGTGAAGATCCTGTTCGTATGATCAGAGCGTTAAGATTTAGCGCAAAGCTAGGCTTTAAGCTCTCAAAGAGAACATCTGATCCGATTAAGAGACTATCAGCTCTCTTACTTGAAGTTTCAAATGCCCGTATGTTTGAAGAGGTAAACAAACTCTTCATCACAGGTCACGGCTATAACAGCTTTAAGATTTTAAGAAAGTACAACATCTTTGAACTGTTGTTCCCTGATGCTGGTGACTTCTTAGATAACAAGAGCTATATCGACTTTGTTGAATATGCACTTTCAAGCTCTGATAAGAGATATGCTGAAAACAAGAGAAATATGCCTCATTTCTTATATTCAGTAATTCTATGGGGCGTATTCCAGAACAATGTCTTCAGATTAAGACGCTACAGTGAATCTATGGTATCTCCAATGGAAGACAATGACATTGTAAGATTAGCTTTAGATTCTGTATTTGATAATCAGGATAAAGTAACTGACATTCCAATGGCTGTAAGCGACAGCATTAAGTCATTGTGGAGAATGCAGTTAGTTCTGCAGCAAATTGAACAGCTAAAAGACTATGATGAAGTTTCAAACAGAACTATCTTTAGAGCTGCCTTTGATTTCATCTCATTGCGCGCAAAGTTTGAACCATATTTAGTTAATTGCGTTAATTTCTGGCAGC
This sequence comes from Succinivibrio sp., assembly GCA_050873645.1. GTDB lineage: Bacteria > Pseudomonadota > Gammaproteobacteria > Enterobacterales > Succinivibrionaceae > Succinivibrio. The sequence continues at coordinate 18,378 of JBNMJE010000024.1, forward strand.
CTTACTATGTAAAATCAGCTGCAATTGCAGCTAAGAGAAAGGCTTTAAAAGATCAGAAATATCAGCAGAAGTTTTCTAATAAAAAGAAATCTAAAAAGCAAAAAGCCTCAAAAAATCCAGCCACAGAAGGCTTCGAGGATGAGACTAACTTAAGTGCTAAGCGTAAAGAACAGCTAGCTAAAGCAAGAGCATGGAGAGCTTCCATGAATTTAGGTAACTAAAATGACCAAAGTTTTACTCTCATTAGGTTCTAATCTAGGTGACAGCATCGATATCTTGAATCATGCCATCGATGACATTAAAGGCAAAGATGGCATTAAAAAGGTAGTGGTATCTCCTTTTTATAAGACTAAACCTGTAGGCTTTTTAGATCAGGACGATTTTGTAAATTTAGCATTATCTCTTGAAACAGATATCGACTCTTATGAGTTACTAGAATTTCTGTCATCACTTGAGCTCAAATATAAAAGAGTAAGACTGTTCAAAGATGGTCCTAGAACTCTTGATATAGATATCATCGCATACGGAGATACTAGAAGTGATGACAAAAAGCTCACCTTGCCACATCCTAGAATGCAGGAGAGAGCTTTTGTACTGGCACCTTTAAAGGACATTGAGCCAGACTTTTTAGTTACAAAATTTAATCAGAGCATCAAAGAGCTTTTTGATGCGCTACCTACAAAAGAAAAACAAGACGTTAAGGTTATAAATGGCTAACGACAAGTGCAATATCAAACTGATTGTAGGTCTGGGTAATCCTGGTTCTGAGTATGAACACACCAGACACAACATCGGTGTTGATTTTTTATATAAGCTTGCAGATAAATACAGAATTGACATGCGTCCTGAAGGCAAGTTCTCAGGAATTTTAGGTAGAGGCATGATCTTAGATAACGAAGTAAGACTGGTATTTCCTACTACTTTTATGAATGAATCTGGTCGTTCTGTAGCTGCCCTGTGCAATTTCTACAAGATTAAACCTGAGGAAATCTTAGTTTGTCATGACGATCTTGATCTTCCGGCAGGTCATATGAAGTTTAAATTTGGTGGTGGACTAGCTGGACACAATGGTCTGCGCAGCATCACTGCAAATTTATCTAATTCACAAAACTATTACAGATTACGTCTTGGTATTGGTAAACCACCATCACATGAGGTAATCAACTGGGTTTTAGGTAAGCCTTCTGCTACAGACAAGAAGCTTATCGATGATGCTTATGAAGAAGCTCTTTTAGCAATAGACAAGCTCTTTACAGACGGAGTTTCTAAAGCAACATCAATGATTAATGGTTACAAGCCTAACTAGGAGAATAATAAAATGGGTTTTAAATGCGGTATTGTAGGTCTGCCTAATGTTGGTAAATCTACCTTGTTCAATGCACTAACAAAAGCAGGAATTGCAGCAGAAAACTTTCCATTCTGCACTATCGAACCTAATACCGGTATCGTTCCAGTACCTGATCCACGTTTAGACGCAATTGCAGCTATCGTAAAACCAGCTAAAATTGTTCCAACTTCAATGGAGTTCGTGGATATTGCAGGTTTAGTAAAAGGTGCTTCAAAAGGTGAAGGTTTAGGTAACCAGTTCTTAATGAACATTCGTGAAACCGATGCAATTGCACACGTAGTTCGTTGCTTTGATGATGAGAACGTTATCCACGTTGCAGGTAAGGTTGATCCTGTTGAAGATATCGAAGTTATCAACACTGAGCTTGCTCTAAGCGATCTTGATATCTGTGATAAAGCTTTACAGCGTTTAGAGAAGAGAGCTAGAACCGGTGGTGATAAGGAAGCTTTAGCTCAGGTTGTAGCTTTAGAAAAGTGCAAACCAGCTTTAGAGCAGGGCAAGATGTTACGTTCTGTTGACTTTACTGATGCTGACAGAGCTGCTTTAAGAAACTTCAACTTCTTAACCATCAAGCCTGTTATGTACATTGCTAACGTATCTGAAGATGGCTTTACTAACAATCCTTATTTAGATGCTGTTAAGAAATTAGCAGATGAGGAAAAATCAATTGTAGTTCCAGTATCAGCTGCAATTGAGTCTGATTTAGCATCTATGGATGATGCTGACAGAAAAGAGTTCATGGACAGCTTAGGCATTGAAGAGCCAGGCTTGAACCGTGTAATTCGTGCAGGCTATCAGTTATTAGGTCTTCAGACCTTCTTTACAGCAGGTCCTAAGGAAGTAAGAGCATGGACTGTTAAAGTTGGTGCTACCGCTCCACAGGCAGCAGGTAAAATTCACTCTGACTTTGAAAGAGGTTTCATTCGCGCTCAGACTATCGCTTATGACGATTTCATCAAATACAACGGTGAAGCAGGCGCTAAAGAAGCTGGTAAGTTAAGATCAGAAGGTAAGGACTACATCGTTCACGACGGTGACTTATTCGAGTTCTTATTCAACGTTTAATTTGATTTAAACGTTAAAAAGAGAAGACTGGGAAACCTGTCTTCTCTTTTTGTATTTGTTCTCTTTATTTCAATTACTCAATTTAAAAGAGATAGCTCTTTTTTCAAGAAAATCGGCAAGCACTTTTAGGTACTTCTCATCAACAACTAAAGAGAACTTCTCTTTAATAGTATTATCTGAAGGTACAACTTCACCCTCTCCGATTTCAAAAGGTAACCTAAGCTCTGTGGCTATAGTGTAAATGATGCTTTTAGTTACAGAAGGATCTTCTACAATTTCTGTGTTAATAGAGTTTTCGATAACAACTTTTACCTTTTTATCGATGTATTCACTTGTAGCTTTACTCTCATGATCTTTATTAGCTACCTTTAAATTGTCTTTTGAAATGATAGAAGCAACGGATCTTTCATTTGCTTGTACCTTAAGATCTTTAGCCTCTTCAATGTTAATGACTCTAAGTGATGATTTATCCTCAATCTGTGAAAGCTTAGGCACAGTTATAATGATGGTACAACCTAAGCGCTTGTTAAGATCTTTTAAGATGTTTATGATAATTTCCCTCTCCTCAAGATTTAATCTTGAAAGAGGATCATCAAGTAAGAGAATTTCAGAGTTTTGAGCTACAGCTCTGCTGATTAGAACCTTAATCTTTAAAAAGTCAGATAAGTTCAAACAGCGATTTTGAATGTTGTTCTCAATCTTTAATAAAGAGATGGCTTTACTGACTACGCGTGCAATCTGGCTTGATAATAAGTTAGTGCATTTTAAAGGTAGTGCGACATTGTCATAGACAGTATCACGTCTGTTTAATACAGCATTATATGAGATTAGGTTTACTTTGCTTTTATAAAAACGCAGTGTTTCTCTTTTTAAGTTTGATAGATCTAGATCTCCTACTCTGATATTGCCAGAATCAGGCTTTTTAATTCTGCCTAAACACTCTAAAAGAGCAGTACGAGTATCAGCATCAGGAGATACACAAACTACAAACTCACCTTTTTGAACTTCAAAGGAGACGTTATCGAGG
>JBNMJE010000025.1:0-20865 GCA_050873645.1 Succinivibrio sp.
ATTAAAAATAACAATTGTCACCTTTATTTGTACAATATATTTTACCAAAGATAATTATCATGGCAGCAACGATTAGAGATGTAGCTAAAAGAGCTAATGTTTCTGTAGCAACAGTTTCAAGAGTATTAAATGGCACCGCTAAAGTTAGCGACAGTGCTAAAGATGCAGTATTAAAAGCACAAAAAGAATTAGGCTTCTATTTAAATGCCAATGCTAGAACCTTAGCTAAAAAAGACAGTGAAACTATTGGCATTTTAGTTTCAGATATTTCAGATGCCTACTTTGGCAGCATGATTAAATCATGTGACGTAGTTGCAAACAGCCTAGGTAAAAGCCTTTTAATTACTCAGGGCTTTTATGATGCTGTAAGAGAAAAGAACGCTATTGATTCTCTGCTCTCTCATCAGTGTTCAGGACTAATCATCCATGCAATGGCAATTGATGATGCGGTTTTAGCAGACTATATGTCACGTTTTCCTGCCATAGTATTAGTCAACAGAATTATCAAAGGCTATGAAGACAGATGCGTTAACATTGATAACAAAGGCGCTATGTTTCATGAGATCGAATATTTGATTGCAAACGGTCATAAAAAGATTGCCTTTATCAACTCATCTTTTGACATTATTGATGCTCATCAGCGTAAGGCTGGATATCTTGAGGCAATGAAAGCTCATAACCTTGAGATAAACGATGATCTAATCATAAGTGTTCCTCCTTCATTAGAAGGTGGTGCGCAGGCAGCCGAAAAACTCTTAAATATCCTGAAAAAAGATAAAGATGCCTTTACTGCAATTGCCTGCTATTCAGATGCAGTTGCTGCCTCTGCAATGTCTATTTTTGAAAATCGCGGAATTAAGGTACCAGATGAAGTATCTTTTACAGGTTTTGATGATCTGTTCTTGTCATCATGTCTGTCCCCTGCGCTTACAACAGTAAAAAACCCAATTGAAGACATGGGTAAAAATGCTTTATTACTATCATTAGATAGAGCATCTGGTGAGAACAAGTTTAAGATACCACCTTTTAAGACTGAGCTTATTGTCAGAAAGTCTGTTGCTAATATCAAAGACAGAAAGCGCAACTAAACATAATGGCATAGGATAAGAGTCAAAATGGCTTTTTACTTACAATCTTCAACAAAAGTAAGAGATAAAATACATTTTTAAAAAGATTGTCAGTGATTTTTCTTAAAAGTAGATACAATAAAGCTTTATTCAAGTTAACAAAGAATAATTCATGGAAAAATATTCACTTCATATTTCCGAAAAGGAAAGACGTAAAGAAAGCGCTCAGAATAAGCGCTTTAGTACAGTAAAAAGAGGTTGGGGCAACGGATTTGTCTCAAAACCTGCTTTTGTCAAAAAGATGTTATTACCTCATTTTTGGGGAGCTTGGCTTGCTGTATTCATTCTTTACGCTTTGGTAACCTTTTTACCTTACTCTGTACAGATGTTTATAGGTAAGCATTTAGGTAGCTTGTTAGGCAAGATTTTACCTGCTAGAAAATATGTTCTAAAAAGAAATTTAGAACTGGCTTTCCCTGATATGTCTGACAGTGAGAAAGAAAAACTCTCAAAAGAGGTTATGGAGAATTCTGGTCGCGCTCTGTTTGAAACCGGTATTGCCTGGTTCTGGCCTGACTGGAGATTAAAAAGACATATTGCCATAGACAAAGAGCAGTTAGAGAAGGCTTTAGAAATAGCAAAATCAGGTAAGCCTATCTTAGTACTATCATGTCACTTTGTAACTTTAGAGCTTATGGCAAGAATTTATGCCACTCTGATTACCCCTGGCATTGGTGTTTACAGACCATCAGATCACCCTGTTTGGGAGTGGGCTCAGGTGCGTGGCAGACTAAGAAAGAATTTAGCCTTGGTTGACAGAAATGATCCTCGTAGCATGATCAAAGCTTTAATGAAGAATATGCCAATCTGGTACGCTCCAGATCAGGACTATGGTCGCCGAGTATCAACCTTTGTACCTTTCTTTGCAGTAAAAGAAGCTGCTACTGTTGAAGGCACTCACAATCTAGCTAGAGTTAAAAATACTCAGGTACAACCTGCTTGGACTATTCGTGAAGGTAGCAAGTATCACCTGTATGTTGAAGAGCCTTTACAGAACTTCCCTACAGACGATGCTCTAGCTGATACAGCTAGAATCAACAAGATCATTGAAAAGATGATTTTAATGGCACCTGGTCAGTATCTATGGTTGCACAGACGCTTTAAGACAGCTCCAAATCCAGAGGAGAACCGTTATCCAGGTTTATCTGATAAATAGGAAATTTTATAAGCAGGTAGCTTACTTATAAATGAAAAGATTGTTTATTTGCCTTGTATTAAGCCTTGCATGCGCATCTCTTCAAGGATGCTATTCAGATCTTGAGCTTGAAAAGGCAAATAAAATCATCACCGCACTGCCAACAGAAGTTGAAGGTTGCACCTTTATCGCTGATGTTGATACTAACGCTCCATTTGCTCACATCGATAACGCAAGATTCTCTTTAAAGATGCAGGTAGCAAAACTTGGTGGTACTCATCTTGTGGAAACACATGTCTATCCCCGCCCTCTTACCAGACGAATGTTAGGTGTAGGACTTTCAGGTAGAGCTTATAAGTGTCCATTAGGCAAAGGTCCTATTGTCAGTAACGACAAAGCAAAGCTTAAAAGAGATTTCCCTTTAGTCAATCCTTATGACGATGATGATGACGACGATCCTCTTGATCCTTTTTTTACTAGAAGACCGTTTTTTCCTGAAATTTAACTATTCACAAGCCTAGCTTTATTCACAAGCTTTAACCACAAGCTTTAAGTCTCAAGACACTATAGATAGCTTGAGTAGGATCCTTAAGCTTTGTTATCACTTTCTTTATTGATAACGTCTTTAAACAAGCCTTTCCAGATCTTTTCAACATCAAAAGTCTTTTTAGGTCTGTCTCCAATATGTACAAGTCGTGGCAGATCAGCTAAAGATAACTCATGATAAATCTTACGAATATCAATATAAGCTTCAATTAACTGTTTGGTTACAGTCTCATCGATGATGCCGAATTTTGCGCATTCTTCTAAAATTCTGACATTATCAGTCCACAGTTTCATCTCTTTAAAACGAGGAGCATTGTCTAACAACAGGTACTGAGAGATGAACTCTACATCAATCATGCCACCAGGTCCCTGTTTGATGTCATAGAGCTTATCAGAGGTTCTATCTAAGTGCTTGCGCATCTTCTCGCGCATAGCTACAACTTCCTCTTTTAATTTAACCTCATCTTTAGAACGTCTTATTACGTCCTCACGGATGCGGTTAAACTCATCGATGATTTGTTTTGAGCCAGCAATAGGTCTTGCTCTTACTAAAGCCTGATGCTCCCAGGTCCAAGCTCTATTTGACTGATACTTTTCAAAAGAATCAATATCTGAGATTAAAAGACCGGTATCACCATCAGGACGCAGTCTCATATCCAAATCATAGAGCACACCACCTACTGTTTTAGTTGTAGACAGGTGTAGCATTCTTTGAACCAGACGCTGATAGAACATGTCTACAGAGATTGGTGACTCTCCATTAGTTGTGCCTTCACATACTTTTCTGATGAACACCATGTCCAAATCAGACTTATAGCCTAACTCAATGCCACCTAACTTACCGTAACCAATTACTGCAAGACCAGGATCGTCTACGGTTGCGCCCTCAGGAATACCATACTTTTTAGCATTCTGATCCCAAGCTAGGATCATAAGTTCTTTTACAATGGCCTCAGCAAGCCAGGTTAAGGCATCTGAAATCTTCATCAAAGGTAATTTGCCTGCTTTGTCAGATAAGGCAATTCTAAAAATCATAACCTTTTTGAAGAGTCGTAATTCTTCCATTACAGTTTCAAGATCATCCTGTGGGATTCTCAAGAGTCTTTCCTGTAACATGGCAAAGAACTCCTGAGCACTAGGAGGTGCATCAAAGTACTGAGGAATGAAAAGCTCATCTAATAAGATTGGATGAGAGGTAATAAGCTCACTGGCGTAATGATTGTCTTTTAGAAGTTTGATAAAGCGCTCTAAAACTAAATTGTTATCACGCAATAACTGCATATAAGGAGTTCTTAGAGCTACCTGCTCAATTAAGCCTGCAATACGTCTGAAGATGGTAGATGCCTGCTCTTCTTTTGCCACAAGATATATTACTTTTGGCATTAGCTCTAGTAAGGTCTCACGACCTACAGGACCTACAGGCATTCTGGATAAGGTGTGCTTCAAGCTGATGATAGCTTTAGCAAGCTCTTTATCCTCAGCTTTATTTACAAGATATTTATCAAGCTCTGTAGTTAACTCCTCTTCAGAGTTATCAGCTTCCCATAAATCGAAGTTCTCAATCTTATCTTTAGCATTGTCCTCATCTGCAACTACTTGCTTGAACTCCTCATGAACTGCTTTCATGACCTCATCTAAATCATGTAAGAAGGTATCTTTGTCCTTGTAGTTCATGGCAACTAGCATTCTTGCACAGTCTTTTTCATTATCAGGTAAAGTCTGTGTCTGCTTGTCTGAGAACTCCTGAATTACGTTTTCAAGGCGACGTAAATAAACGTAACAGTCATCAAGTAAGGTACAGATATTCTCAGGTAATAAATCAAGTGCTCTAATGTTCTTTAGAGTTTTACGTAAAGATCTTTCACGTAGTTCTTCAAAACGACCACCGCGCATGAGTTCAAAGACCTGAGCTATAAACTCTACCTCACGGATGCCGCCCTGACCTAATTTAAAGTTGTTGTTTAAAGAACGGCGACGTACCTCTGATTCAATCATGTGCTTTAACTTACGTAAAGACTGCACTGCACCATAATCAAGATAACGTCTGTAAACAAATGGTTTTAGTAAGGAGATTAGTTCAGCGCCATAATCACCATAGTCATCCTTTGTACCTAACAATTTGGCTTTAACTAAAGCATAACGCTCCCAGGTTCTGCCCTGTGTCTCATAATAAATCTGCAAAGCATCAAAGGAATTTACAAGAGTGCCAGCATCACCAAAAGGTCTTAATCTTAAATCGATGCGGTAGCAGAATGTATCTACAGTTTTATCTGAGAGCATGTTTGCTGTACGTTGCACGATTCTTGTAAAAAACTCTTTATGAGTTAATGAGCGGGTCTTACCTTTGGTTTCGCCGTCATATGGATAGGCAAAAATTAAATCAAGATCTGATGAGAAATTGAGCTCTCCACCACCTAATTTACCCATACCTAAGGTTAATAGAGGCATTGGTGTACCGTCATCAGACAGAGCATCACCATAGGCATTATTAAGCTGCAGACGTGTAACCTTCAAAGTTCTTAAAACAATAACTTCAGCTAAAATTGATAATGATGAAAAGACCTCATCAATTGAAGCTACACCTGTAAGATCACGCCAAGCAATGACCATGGCTCTAGTGCGTCTTACTACTCTTAGGCGTTTTTTTAAATCAAACTCTGAGAGTTTCTCTGTGATGTATTCTTCTACCGCGCTCTTGTGGGAAGTGGCAAAATGAGCTGAGTCTAAAGCCCCTGCGGCAACTAAAGCTGCACACTCCTTTGGATAGCTAAAAATGGTATTAGCAATAAAATCAGATAAAGCTAATACAAACTTAAAATCAGCCCTGCTCTCAAAAAGGTAAAACTCCTCATATGAAAGCTTGTCTTTTAATCTTGCATACTGATTTTCTGCTTCCTTTTTTAAAACTTCAGGGAGAGCATCGTAATTCTTTGGTGATGGGATGATGTTAAATTTCATTTTACTATCCGTGCTTCTCTATAAGCTCTGCAGTAAATACAGAGCTTTCTCTTTGCGCTTATTGTCTTAGTAACTTTTGACTTAACTTGCAATTAAAGACAGTAACAAACGCAGTTTTAGAGGAATTAAGAACATCTTATTCTGTTTTTCAGACTCTCTTACTACCTTAAATAAGTCCTCTATAGCCTTGTCTTTACCATTTAATCTTGCATTTAACAGGCGCTTTTTTAAATGAGAACAAACTTTGTAGAAGTTCTTAATCAGTCTGTATATGATCTGCAGATCCTGTTTATAGGTTACAGGTTCATTCTGACCACGAATAAAGGCAGGTAAATTCTTTTTCTTTAAGAGTTTTAATGACAGTAATAACTCTTCGAGTACTGAGGTCATTAAATTAAAGACAGTGATGTCTTTGGTAATAATGAAATAACCATAGAGCTGTTCAAAGCTTGCCACAAGATTTTTAATATACTCGGTTACTACAGTTGCATCATTTTTAGTATCAAATGGAGATAGATTTAAAGACATCTGTGAGCTGTTCTGTAATAAAGCAGCTCTATGCATCTTTGAAAATGGCTCTAGTAATAAAGGCAGATTGTTAGTAGCCAAATGTGTACATAGAATAGAGAAGATATTTAAAAGATCATCGCTTTTAGCGGTAGTCTCTTTTAACTCAATTTCTAATTCATTTAATGGGTACTGTACAGGGGTATCACTACCAACTTTGTTAACCTCAATAAAGCCTCTGTCATAAGCTACTTCAAAGACACTGTCTAATAAAGATAAGTTAAATAAGTGACGGGTAAAGCTGATATGGCAGACTTGCTTTAATTTCTGTTGAACAGCATCTACATCAAAACTCTCAGGGAAAGCTTCTTTTGGGAATTTTAATAGATTAGGAACTTCGGCTGTATCATCAATTGGCAGGTTGTACTCTACTCTCTTGTGTAAACCTCCAATATTCTCACCTTTTACCTTTAAAGTCTGCTCGGTAAAAGTGTCAGCTCGTCTGATTCTAAGACCTGCTTTTAGGGCAAATAAATCCTTATCGTCGGTATCAAAATAGGTGTTATCTAAATGCTGTTCACTCTCAGAACTTACGTTGCCTATTTTTGAAAAGATGTCAAATAAATTGTCTGCTTTTCCATCGTAACCAAATTTAAGCTCAATCTCTTTGTTATTCATAGTCTTTCTCCGTTTGATACTCCTATGATAAGAGATTTTCTAGTGTTTGTGCCTAGATTATTCTCACAAAAAGCTCAAATATGAAAAAAGCCCTTCAAGATTTGTTATCTTGCACTGTCAACATGCACCAAAAACTGGCTGTAAAACGAAATAAGACCTCTTCTTTGGAAGATCTGACTTTCACTTCTTTAGGAGAATGAGGCTACTGTAATTAAGTGTCTACCGCCAGTTACTTGGCCTCCCTGCGCCACGAACGCGGACACAAGTAGCCGAGTTGAAGTTAACATGTGTGTTTTTTAATCAGCTATATCAACTGTGATAAATCAAGCTGTGCTAAAATTGTAACAATTTTCAAAATGATCAAAACTTTCAAAATATTCAAAACGACAAAACGGATTTGAATTTAAGGATTTATCGTGAAATCTATCAAAAACATCTTATCACTTACCTTAGTGTGTTCTTCACTTGTTCTAACAAACTCTGCTGTTGCTGAAGACACTGTAAGTAGCTCTGAACAGTCAACTCAGACTGATAATTCTCAGGCTGAAATTATAGTTACAAAACCTGCTACTGTTGAGGAATCTCAAGTAGGTGATGAGGTTTATGTATCAGAAGCAGCTAACGTTTGGTTAAGAACCTGCCCTAGTGCAAACTGCAGAATTGTTCAGGCTACTCATGTAGGTGAAAAGTTTAAGTTCATCAAGATGTCTGATGACAAGAAGTTTGTTTTAGTTGAAGGCGATAACAAACAGTTATGGATGCAGACTAGAGATCTTCAGACAGAGCCTTGCGGTAAGGCAAAGGTTGAAATCTTAGAAGGTCAGGTTGCTAAATTACAGAACGATTTAGATAACTATGACTCTATCGTAGCCAAAGACTATCAGGCTGCTAAAGCTAAAGTTGAGAAACTAGAAAAAGAAAATGCAGCTCTAAAAGATCAATTATCAAAGCAGAACAATCAGTTAGAAGATCTTGATGCTACAAGACGTGATTATGCTGATAAGCTTGAAACTAAAGAGTTAGACATGCAGATGCGTTGGTGGTTACAAGGTGCTTTGATTGCATTATGTGGTGCAATTATCGGTATTATCTTTGTTTACATTCCTCGCCCTGGCAGAAAAAAGCAGATTAGATTTTAAAAATTAGATTGCGTTGTTTTATTCTTAAGTTACAGAAACAACATTTTAAGAGCCTCATTGCGAGGCTCTTTTCGCTTTCAGATCTTTATCTTCTAAATAAGTTAGATATTCTTTTTAAGATTATTTTTATACACTATATTGTATAAAAACTACACTACAATATACAATTTTGGTTACATTATTAAAACAATTTTGATATCATTGACATCAGTTAAAACAAAGGTAATTGAGAATGAATATCGACGCTGTATTGAAAAAAGAAGAGTTTATTTCTTCTAAGAGCTTTTTAAAAATTATGTCATCAAAAGAAGCTGATAACATAAAATCAATTACTTTTATTCCTCCTAGAGTTGGAAAAACTCGAGATTTTGGTCACTTTAAAATTGTCTACAAAACTCCTTATTATTGTGCAGGAAGATAAAAATGAGTAATTTACCTAGCTCTCAAAATAAGGAATCACCAGAAGATTCTGTAATTAGAGATTTGATCAGTATTCAGCAAAGTGACTTGGAAGTAAAAAGATTAGAAGCATCTAATAGAAAAGCTGAGATCGAATCAAACGAAAGGATTGCTTTAGCTTCAATTCAAGCTCAAGCAAACAGCGATCTTGCTCATTCTAAAACTTTCAAATATGCTTATCTTATTAGTCAGCTAAAGATCATCCTAATTGCAATAATTATTGCAGTTATTGTGGTTATAGCAATCGTATACGGCTATAGTGAACTAGCCACCGATATTGCTAAATATGCTTTTTTTGCAATATCTGGTTATTTTGCGGGCTTAGGTCACAGCAAGGTTATTCAAAATAGAAAGAATAATTCAACATCAAACAATGACGAATAGGCAACTCTTAACGCTTGCAGACTAAGTTTTAGATGACTCTTACGTTGATGCAACTGTGCTTTTAAGACGGTAGCATCTTTTTCATCTATATCAAAATCGCAACTGTCGATTACAGAGTTATTGACTGATAAAACTTTCTTTACTTAATATTCCAACAGAGACCATTTCTTATTCCTTATATAGTTTTTGTCGTGATTAACAAAATACAGGATTGAAATGGTCTTTTCAATTCAAGTTTTAAAGAACTTTTTAAGAGCAAGTTAAATGATCTTAAAGGGTAAATACAATATTCAGAGACTTCTGCTTTTAACCACAACCATGGTTGGAACATCTTTTAACAGAATATAAAAAGGATTTTGAACAGACGGAAAAACAGTTAATGTCGTAAATAAGATACTGGTGCTACCTGCCAGAATCGGACTGGCGACCTCCTGATTACGAATCAGTTGCTCTACCTACTGAGCTAAGATAGCACAAGTGAGTGTTATTCTAGGAATTTTTAGGTACAATTTCAAATAAATTTAACCTAAATTGAGGCTTTCATGGATACTTACAGCAAGATTGTAAAATTCAGCATTCTGCTGATCCTTCTGTTTATATTTGCTACAAATTCCTATGCATTGTGTCCTAACACTCTTGTAAGAACTGTGCTGTTACTTTTAGGCAGCCTATCGCTTATTTTTAGTGCTTATACCTACAACAAAGACAAAGCCTATTTTAAAACCGGTATTTTTGCCTGTCTTTGTGCTCTGCCATGGGCTTTTTATCTTCAGCAAAAGCTTATTTTTGGGGATTTTGTAACCTCACTTGATACAGCACCACAAACTTTTACGCATATGATGGTTGTATTCAACCTCTTTCGCTATCTTTTACTTGCTTTTGCCTTTTTAATCCTTGTAAAAGGACTTTTTACAGCAATTAAAAATCTTTATGAAACATAAAGTTAAAAAATATTTTGCTAAAAATTGCATTATTTGCCAGTAAAAAAGCCTAAGTTCTAAATCTTACCCTGACAATACGACATCATTTAATTATTAGGATGTCGTATGCTAAAAAACAAACTTACTACTTTATCACTCTCCTTTGCCCTGCTCTCGCTTGCATCGGTACCTTCGGTACACGCTTTAACGCTTAGTAACGTCATTATCAAGTCTGGAGCCAGAATTGATAAAAGCTCTATGGATAAAAAGCTCAATCCATATCTAGGCAAAGAGATTGATATTGCACTGCTGCAAACTCTTTTAAACGAGATCTCTGATTATTACAGAAAGAATGGTTATCTTGCAGCTCAGGCTTTCTACCCTGAGCAACAGAGTCAAAATGGTGTAGTTGAAATTATTGTCAAAACTGCCAAGCTAGATGATATAAAGATTGCAAACTATGCCTCTCTTTCACCTAAAACAGCCTACATGCTCACTGAGAATGTACGTAAGTTCCAAGGAAAAGAGATCAACTCCAATGATTTGAATGCAAGCTTACTTAAGATTAAAGATCTCAACATCTTTGATATAGCAGGCTACTTTGAGAACTCAGAGAATAAACAGGATCATGCCTCCTTAACCTTAGATCTTAAAGGTCGTTCTCGTTTTGGCTATGAATTAAGCTACGACAACTATGGCAATGAATCTACAGGTAAGAACCGCTATACCCTGTCACTAAACTCGCATAACCTTACAAAACATGCTGACAGAGGTTACTTACTTGTTGGTACAACAGATAAAAGACAGAATAATCTTATTTTAGGCTATTCAATCCCAGTCTCATCTCACCCTACTGTCTTTGGCTTTCAGTTCAATTATGGAAGCTACAATCTTGGGGACACCTATGACTCTTTAGATGTAAAAGGCAATTCCTTAGGAGGCAATCTCTATTTAAAAGAACCTTTGTACAGAACCTTAGATAGCAGAGTGAACTTTACAGGTGGCGCTTACTACAAGGCCTTAACCGATAAGATTGAAAGCTACTCTCTTAATTTAAAGCGCAATAAATTCGGTGGTTACTTTACTCTAGATACTGATGCCCTTAAAGACAACTTAAACTTTTTAAACTCGCTAAAACTAGACTACGGTTTAGTGCGGGATAAAAGCAATTTATCAGATGATACTTCTCAGCGCTCATATCTTATTGCTAACTTTGACTCAAAGTTAAACTGGAATTTCTATAAGGATTTATCTTTATCTAACACCTTGTGCCTTCAATATGCTCAAAAGTCAGTTGATGCTTCAGACAAATTCATTCCAGGTGGTGCCTATGGTGTATCTGCTTATGAAGGCTCCTTAGCTTCATCTGATCTAGGTCTGTTTCACGATCTTAAATTACAGACAAAGCTTATGAGCAGACCGTATTTGGACTTCTTTGTAAATTTCATGCAGGGCTATGCTAAAAACGTCAATGTTGAAGGTAAAGAATCCTTATATGCAGTAGGTAGCGGAGCTGATTTAACTTACGGTGGCTTTTACCTTACAGCATCAGTTAGCAAAGCTATCGGTAAAAACAAAGAATACGCCAAAGACTCAGCAAAATTCCTGTTAAACGCAGGCTATTCAAAAATCTAACTAAGCACTCTTAACTCTAGAACTACGCATTAAGGTAAATTATGAAAGTAACTTTACTCCCAATCTTTGTCTTCTCTTTATTTGCGCTTGCAGCTAAAAGCGCCCACTGTTCTGCAGCACTACCTACAGGCGAAAAGATTATTCATGGTGGAGCCTCAGTCTCACGAGGACCAAACTCCATGTTCATAAGCTCAACAACAGATCGCAATGTAATTTCATGGAATGACTTTTCTGTTGCCAAAGGCAACAGTGTGGTCTTTACAGGTACTGATGCTACCTATCTTAATATTGTCAAAGGTAGCAATATCTCAGTTATTGACGGCAATGTAAGCTCCATTGGCAAAAATAACATTTACCTTATCAATCCTAATGGCATTAACATTGGCATTACAGGCACCATTGAAGCTAAAAACGCCATTTTATCCACCTCAAAACTTACTCAAGAGAATGTGGATAACTTTATCGACACCGGTGATTTTGAATTTACTAAACAAGGAATGGGTAAGGTCAAGCTCATAGGCTCTCTGGTAGCTGAAAACACCATCATAGATGGCAGTCAGGTCATCATTCGTGACATTTCTAATATCAAAGTTAATACAGGTGTCTTAGATAACGTAAAGCCCTTAAAAGACACCGTCTCCATTCACAGCTCAATTAAAAGAATTGATATTGGATCTTCAAAAGCGGTCGATTTGGAAAGTGAATTAGGTCTTACCAAAGAAGATGGTCTTTATGATCATACCGATAAAACCGCAGTATCTACTAAAGATGAGTTTTTAAAGATGTCAGCTAATCCTAATGGCAGTTACTTTATAACCAATGATATCGATTTAGGTACACTTGATGCTCAAATTACAGGTTCTAATGACTTTACAGGCAGTATTGAAGGCGCCTTTAACTCAATTAGCTATGCTCTAGAAGGCAAAGGTACAGATCTTGGAAATAACGTAGGACTCTTCTCTACCTTAGATGGAGCTACAATTGAGAACCTTAAAATCAAAAATCCATCCATTGCCCTAAGATCACCTAATGACTCAACTTATATTGGAGGGCTTGCAGGTGTTATCAAAAACTCAACTATAAAAAACGTTGAGGTCGACTATCTGTCTTTGAGCTTTTCAAACTTAAGTAACCATAAAATCTACGCAGGAGGATTAGCAGGACTTGCTACGCATGAGGTTACTCCTTCACACTTTGAAAATGTAAGCGCAGGCTTTAGCGCTAAAACTCAGCAGCACTTATTCTCAAGAGACAACTACGTCTTTGGCAGTGTTTTAGGTGAACTAAAAGATGAGCTTAATTTAACTGGAGCTAATTTTGGAAAGACAGATTATTCAGATGGCTATGATTTGGGTGTCATCAATTCAGTAGGCTTTAGCCAATCTGTAACTGCCATTGATAATGAATATCAGCATAACTCTCAAGAGTTCATTAAAGCTGATGGCTATTATCAGAACTGTGGCTTCTTTATCCCCTACTTTATAGACAGTGACAAGATTTTTGTAACCGACACCTTTAATAAGGTTTACAACTATGATGATCTTATTGGAAACAACAAGTACTTTAACTCAAATGATTATGTTGACCTTACCTACAAGTACGCTTTTGGCATTCAAAAAGAAGGTAACTACAACCATGAATACACCTCCAAAAATGGCGGTCAGACTTTTTACTTTGTAAAAGATGGTAATAAGTCAGAAAAAGGCATTCATACTATTAGTCTTGAAGCGCCTACAGGCAAACCTAATCTTGATGAGAACATTGATGTAGGTTATATCGCAGATGAAGAGCCTGATCCTGATATGGGTAAGGTAGATGATACTGATCTATCTTTTGACAGCGATTTTAACTGCAACTTACTTCCAGATGAGGAATTTGAAAAAGCACCTGAAAGCGATACAGACTTTGATTTAGGCTTTACTAATGACAATAATCCTGACGAGGAGTTTGAACCAAATATTGAGGATGAGAAGGACTTTGATAACGACTTTACCAACGACAATAATCCTGACGAAGAGTTTGATCCAAATATTGAGGATGAGAAGGATTTTGATAATGACTTTACCAACGACAACAATCCTGATGAGGAGTTTGATAAAGAAATAGAAGACGAAAAGGACTTTGATAACCTCTATTCAAATGAGGATCTGCCAGATGACAAGTACGACACACCAAAAGATGATGACGTAGATTACGACAGTGGTTTTACCAATCCAGATCTTCCGGATGAAAAGTACGACAAGGTAGATGAGAATGATAAAACTTATGATGAGGGCTTTACTAATGCAGATTTACCTGATGACAAATACGCTAAGGTAGATGATTATGACATCTTCTACGATGAAGCCTTTAATGTAGAAGCTGAACCTGAAGAAGAATCAAAAAATAACAACTATTACTATGAGAAACCTAAAAAACAGAAAACAATATCAGACATCATTGAGAACAAAAAGGTAACCTTCAGTCCAAAACAAAGAAACACTACTTTGAGTTTTCAGAATAACTACTCTGTAGTTCGTGAGATCATTTCAAAGTCTCTTTTGGCATCTTTAAGCCTTTTAGAAGAGCCTAATAAGATGTTAGCTGACAACAGTAATGACAGCGAAAAAGAAGAGGAATTATCGTAACGATAAAGGATAGCGATGTTCACAAAATGTGCACCTTGCCTTTGACGAAAATAGTTTAAAAAATTAGAATAAAATGTTTAATTATGTGGATAATTCAACAAAAGATTTTAAGTATAATTATCCGCAGTTTTTTATATATTTTTGTCAGAGGTCAATAATGAGTCAGCTTCAGGGATTAGCATTAGTTGGCGATGTGGGCGGCACTAATGCAAGACTGTCACTAGTTAATTTAGCAGACGGCAGTTTATCAAATACAAAGGTTTATTCTTCAGTAGAAAACGAGTCTTTAGAAAAAGTTATTGTTAAATTCAGAGAAGAAACTGGCGCTAAGTTTGACTCTGCTTGTATCGCTATCGCTACTCTATTAGATGGCGATTACATCAAGATGACCAATAACCCTTGGGAATTTTCAATCTCTCAGATGAAAAAGAACCTAGGTTTAGAAAAATTAGAGTTCATCAATGACTTTACTGCTATGTCTATGAGTACTACTGCTATTCCTCTAGACAAGATGACCAAGATCGGTGGCGATAAGATCGATCCTGATGCTCCTAAAGCAATTTATGGTGCTGGTACCGGTTTAGGTGTAGGTCACTTAATCAAGGTTAACGGCAAGTGGATTGCCCTTTCATCAGAAGGCGGTCACGTTGATATTGCTGCTACCAATTCAAGACAGGATGAAATCGTAAGAGTATTACGTACTAAGTTTGATCACGTATCTGGCGAAAGATTACTTTCAGGTCAGGGTTTGGTAAACGTTTATAAGGCAATTGCTCAGTTAAACGGTCATGAGATCAAAGATGTTGAGCCTTGTGATGTTACAGCTGGTGCTTTTGCTAAAGATCCATGCCCAGACTGTAAGGAAACAGTTGATGTATTCTGCTCTTTAATGGGTTCATTTGGCGGTAACTTAGCTATCGACCTGTTAACTAAGGGTGGTGTTTATATCGCAGGTGGTATCGTTCCACGCTTTATTGATTACTTCAAGAACACTGACTTTAGAAAGCAGTTTGAGGAAAAGGGCCGTTTCAAGGATACCTTAAAGCAGATCCCTGTATATGTAATTTCAAATGGTGATGCTGGTCTATTAGGTGCTGGAGCTTACATTCGTCAGGAATTAGGCGCAGAGCTTTAATAAGCAGCCCATTTATAGAATGAGAGAATGGATCATGTTGTACATGGTCCATTTTTTATGTCCTGATCTTAAATTAAGAACTCTAGTGACAGAGAAGGCGCCTTATGGCGCCTTCTTTATCACAGAATTTACTTGAAGCAATTAGCTTAAAGTTAATCTAAGAAACCGCGTAAACCTTGTGATCTGCATGGATGACGGAGCTTACGCAGAGCTTTAGCTTCGATCTGACGAATACGCTCACGGGTAACACCAAACTGACGACCAACCTCTTCTAGGGTATGATCAGATGGCATACCGATACCAAAACGCATACGCAGAACCTGAGCTTCTCTAGGAGGCATCTCATCTAGAACACCGTTGATAGCATTCTTTAAGCTCTCTGAAGTTGCAGCCTCAGCTGGTACTACAATTGAGCTGTCCTCAATGAAATCTCCTAAATGTGAATCGTCATCATCACCAACTGGAGTCTCAAGAGAAATAGGCTCTTTTGCAATCTTCATAACCTTGCGGATCTTCTCCTCAGGTAAGCCCATCTTTGAAGCTAACTCTTCAGGTGTAGGTTCTCTACCCTTCTCCTGTAACATCTGACGAGAAATTCTATTGAGCTTATTGATAGTCTCAATCATGTGAACAGGAATACGAATAGTACGAGCCTGATCAGCAATAGATCTTGTAATGGCCTGTCTAATCCACCAGGTTGCATAAGTTGAGAACTTATAACCACGGCGGTATTCAAACTTATCTACAGCCTTCATCAGACCGATGTTGCCTTCCTGAATCAAATCCAGGAACTGCAGACCACGATTGGTGTACTTTTTAGCAATAGAAATAACTAGACGGAGGTTAGCTTCAACCATTTCCTTCTTAGCTTTCTTTGCCATAGCATCACCCATCATGATCCTGCGTGACAAGTCACGCAGACGTGCGATGTTGATACCTGAATCGTCTTCAATTTCTTTTAGAGCTTCAACACATTTCTGTATTTCAGCTTCATAGCCCTTAAGCTTAGCTGCATATGGCTTCTTAACCTTTACAGCCTTCTCGAACCAGTCCATATTAGAAACAGTTTCGGTTTCGTTGTAATACTTCTTGAGTTCGTCTATTTTCATGCCACAACGGCCAACAGCAATCTCACGTACACGTCTGTCCTGACGCTTTACACGATCCATCATATCGTGCATCTTACGTAATAAGCTTTCTAACTGTGAAGGTACAATCTTAAAGGTCTTAAAGATCTCTACTAATTTCTCAAGCTCTTTCTTGTACTTCTTGTCAGTAGTTGATTTCTGTCTTGCAGCAGTAACCTTGTCAAACTGAACACGAAGCTCGGTAAAGCGCTTTCTGGTCTCCTCAGGATCAGGACCTGAATCGGTAGGTGAATCAGCACTTTCAGAATCATCATCAAGATCATCATCTGCATCAGCATCTTCTGCTTCTGCGTCTTTCTTAGATGCCTTAGTAGCCTTCTTACCCTTCTTAGCGCTCTTCTTATCAAGCTCTATAGACTCATCTTCTTCATCTAAAGCTTCTAGCTCTTTATCAAGTTCCGCTTCTGCTTTCTCATCGATAGCGATATCTTCGCCATCATCACTTTCCTGTGAATTAGGATCAGCAAAACCGTTGATAATATCGCCAAGCTTAATCTCTGAGTCTGGATCTAAGGTCTGCTCATAACGAGAGAACAGTTCTTCCATAGCCTGTGGATATTCAACAAGACATAGCTGAACTTCGTTAGTACCCTTTTCGATACGCTTTGAGATCTCAATTTCGTCTTTTCTAGTTAAAAGAGAAACGTTACCCATTTCGCGCATATACATACGAACAGGATCTGTAGTTCTGCCGATGTCAACTGAACTATCCAGCTGGTTTGCTACAATCTCAACATCCTCTGAGTCAGTCTGAGAATTGCCATTTAAAAGAATATCATCAGCCTCAGGAGGGGTTTCACAAACATTGATACCCATATCAATGAATGTTTGAATGAAAACAGACAGCTGATCGCCACTGATAATATCAGGTGGAATTAAATCATTGATCTCATCAATGGTCAGATAGCCCTGATCTTTTCCTTTTGCAATTAACTGTTTAAATTCTGTACTTGCTGAATTGTTATCCATTATTATAATTTTCCTAGACGCTGCAGTCGTAACAAACGCAAATGGGTAAGAGATTAACTCTTGCCCATTCAACTAAATATTTATAGGTTATGAATACCAAAAAAGCAAAAAAATTATTAAAAAATTTTTCTCTTTTTTAGTCTAACTCAACGTCATCAGGGAATGATGCGTTATGGTAAACGTTCTGAACATCATCAAGATCTTCTAAAGCGTCGATCATGCGCATGCACTTAGCTGCATTGTCTGCATCTAATTCAGCTTCTGTAGATGGAACCATTGAAACTTCAGCGTTTGTAGGTTTGATGCCCTTAGCTTCGAATGCTTCAACAACATCAGCGAAAGCCTCAGGAGCGGTGTAAACATCGATTGAACCATCATCATTGGTTACGATATCGTCAGCACCAGCCTCAAGACCGATTTCCATTGCCTGCTCTTCATCGATTGGCATCTTGCCATCTTCGTCCTGAGCAAAGCTGATTACACCTTTCTTGGTGAATAAGTAGCCTACAGAACCTGTAGTACCTAAGTTACCACCAAACTTGGTGAATGCGTGACGAACATCTGAAGCGGTACGATTGTGGTTATCAGTCATGCACTCAACCATAACTGCAACGCCACCTACACCGTAACCTTCGTAAGTGATATTCTCTAAGTCAGCACCGTCACCGCCACCAACACCACGCTCGATAGCGCGCTTGATGGTATCACGAGTCATGTTCTGTGCTAGAGCTGCAACAACTGCTGAACGCAGACGTGGGTTGCTTGACTCATCACCGCCACCCATACGAGCAGCAGTTGTAATTTCACGAATTAATTTGGTAAATACCTTACCACGTTTTGCGTCCTGGGCTGCTTTACGGAAACGGATATTAGCCCATTTTGAATGACCTGACATTTTTATCTCCTAAATGAACGCACTGCGTTATTTTTCAAAATCTGTTACAGAAATTGCAAGATCTCTTAAAGCATCTTCACTTGCAACGTTAGGTGCATCAGTCATTAGACATGCTGCAGCTGTTGTCTTAGGGAAGGCAATAACATCACGGATATTATCGGTACCTGTTAACAGCATGGTTACACGGTCTAGACCGAATGCAAGACCAGCATGTGGAGGAGCACCGAATGATAGAGCATCTAATAAGAAGCCAAACTTCTCACGAGCCTCTTCTTTAGAAATGCCTAAAACAGTAAATACTGCGTTCTGCATGTTCTCATCATAAATACGAACAGAACCACCACCTGACTCATAACCGTTGATTACAAGATCATATGCATCAGCATAAACTGACATAGGATCAGCAATTAACTGCTCTGGAGTTACATCCTTTGGAGCGGTAAATGGGTGGTGCATAGCGGTAAGACCAGCTTCCTCTGTCATTTCAAACATTGGGAAGTCAACAACCCATAGAGCTTTGTAACCATCAGCTACTAAGTTCATATCTCTTGCTGCCTTAATACGCAGTGAACCGATTGCAGTTGCGGTCTTTACTCTCTTACCACAGCAGATGAAGACGATATCGCCTGTCTTAGCTTCAGACAGTTTTACTAAATCTAAAAGCTCCTGCTCTGAAACATGCTTGCCAATTGATGACTTAAGACCTTCAACACCAGCATTTAAGTCGTTTACCTTGATGTAGATAAGTCCTGAAGCACCTAGCTTCTTAACATAGTCTGTATACTCATCAATCTTCTTACGAGTTAAAGCTGCGCCACCTGGTAGAGCAAAAGCAATTACTCTGCTGTCTTTGTCATTAGCAGGCTCTGATAAAACCTTAAACTCTGAGTTTACAACAGCCTTATCAACTAGCTTTAATTCAAATGGAATTCTTAAATCAGGCTTGTCTGAACCGAATCTGTCCATTGCCTCTTCCCATTTCATAACAGGAAGCTTGCCTAAATCTACATTCTTAATGCTCTTGAACAGCTCACGCATCATTTCTTCCATGATGTCACGAACGTCCTGAGAGGTCATGAATGAGGTCTCAACATCGATCTGAGTGAACTCAGGCTGTCTGTCAGCTCTTAAATCCTCATCACGGAAGCACTTTACGATCTGATAGTAACGGTCGTAACCTGCAATCATTAACAGCTGCTTGAATAGCTGTGGTGACTGAGGAAGTGCATAGAATTTACCATGATGAATACGAGATGGAACCAAGTAATCACGAGCACCTTCAGGGGTTGCCTTGGTTAACATTGGGGTTTCGATGTCTAAGAAACCATTCTCATCTAAGAAATGTCTTACAAAGTGAGTGATCTTTGCTCTGGTTACTAACTTCTCAACCATCTCTGGGCGACGTAAATCAAGATATCTATATCTTAAGCGCTGCTCTTCAGAGTTATCCTGATTGAAGTCTAATGGCAGAACGCCAGCTTTGTTGAAGATCTTAAGCTCTTTTGCATAAACTTCAATTTCGCCTGTAGCCATCTTCTTGTTAATCTGGTCATCAGGACGAGCCTTTACAGTACCCTTTACACAGATGCAGTACTCATTTCTTAAAGTAGATGCTAGAGCATGAACTGACTCATTATCAGGCTCAAATACTACCTGAACAAGACCAGTTCTATCTCTTAAATCGATAAAAATCAGACCACCAAGATCACGTCTGCGGTTAACCCAACCGCATAAAGTAACCTCGCTGTCTTTATTGGTTAAATTTACATTACCACAGTAAATTGAACGCATTGACATAAAAAAGCCTCTTTTATTTAGGGCATCAATAGCTTTCTGTGTAAAATCTCTATGATGAAAATTCATCGACATTTAAATCATCGACATTTTCATCATATTTATTGCACACAAAATCGTTTCCCTTTCATTAGAAAGGAAAATCAACATTGATTACTTGTCTTAAAAATGCGTACATTATATGAAATTTGCTATTTGTAGGCAATATAAAAACACTTTTACAAGCGCATAAACTCTGTTACACAAAGGCTTTATAAAGTTACGACTCTGTGTTTATAAAATTGAATGCACCATAATGATCTGTGTAAAGTTCACTCCTGCCTTTTACCTACTTTCAAAGCGCTAATTCTTCTTGATAATGCCAATAACTTACCTTTACCAATTCTTAACAATTCTCTTTTCCTAACTTTACATACGTTGTCCATGATCTGCATACATAGACTTTACAAAGTCACAGATAGCTTGTGCTTTTATAGCTTGTAAGAAGATTTAAAAGTTAGCTCAAATGTACTGTGAACTCAGGTGTACTGATTGTGACCTAACTTACGGAGATTACCTATGCAAATTCGCCTTTGTAATATTAAAAAATCCTTTGACAATAAAGAGATCATAAAAGGCATTTCACTGACATTGGATTCAGGAAAGCTCACCACTCTTTTAGGTCCTTCAGGTTGTGGTAAGACCACCCTTTTACGCATGATTGCAGGTCTTGAAATACCTGATGAAGGAGAAATCTATTTAGGCGATAAGTGTGTTTTCTCATCAAAGCAAAAGATCTTTATAAAACCTGAAAAAAGACACTTAGGTTA
>JBNMJE010000026.1:0-20412 GCA_050873645.1 Succinivibrio sp.
CAATAAATTGTACAAGATTTATACAGTAAACGGTAAGGAGCATCAAGTGAAATATTTGGTATATCTTCCGATAGCTATTGGGATCGCATCTAACGTTAGTTATTTTACTTTTGATAATGTTGTCTTAGGTGAAATTTTGGGAATTATAGGCTTTTTTACAGGCTTTAAATTTTTAGAGAAGTATGAATCCCAAGAAGATCTCTGTTATTGGGGAATTACTATTTCGTTCTTTGGCGTGTATTTCCCACCAGATTTTTGGCTTGTCAGGTATTTTAGCTAAGTCATTCCAAAAAAATTTTGCACATTTAATGAACCAAAAAATAAATTTGAATATTTACACTGAATGAATGTACAATAAATAGTACAAAATTTATGCAGTCAATATTATCTGCGTCAAATATAATATCAACCAATCTAATGCATCAGTGTAAGGATTATCATTTGCAGTATCTTCCGATTGTTTTAGGAATTGTCTCCATCATAAGTATTTTTACTGGTGCAGGTTGTTTCTTAGGTGTAGCTTTAGCCGTTTTAGGTATTGTCTTTGGCTTTATAGCTTTAAAAAAGCATCCTGAAAGCACAAAACTGTGTTATACAGGTATTGCTTTATCTATTGTAGGTTTAGTACTGACTCTTTTGATAGTGATTGGCTTTATTGCCATCATGGTAGCTTTTTGTTTTGCCTGAATATCAGGTAAAACTAGACACCTCAAAGGATTGAACTATCCCCAAAATATTTGCATTCAACTCAATATAAGCACCTTTATATAGACTCACTTTTACTCTTAAGAAATTCTTAATAAACTGTTCAAAATCAGTCTTAAAACACTCTAAAAGTGTGCATATGCACACTTGTCAGCACATTAGTGAATACGATATTTATCAAATCTTGGTAAATGTCGATTTCTTACTCAATCAGCATTGACACTAAGGTAAATTCAAATATACTGAAAGCGCTTTTATAGCAGGTATTTTTCATTCAGAGGAAATTATGTCTGACACCATCTCAAAGAACGATCAGGGCTTTCTAGATCGTTATTTCAAATTAAAAGCTAAAGGTACTAATGTCCGTACAGAGATCATTGCTGGTATTACTACCTTCGTAGCTATGGCTTACATTATTTTTGTTAACCCATCAATCTTAAAAGAAGCAGGTATACCTGTAGAAGCAGCTGTAGCTGCTACTATCTGGTCTGCTGCTTTATGTACCATTGCAATGGGCCTTTTTGCAAATCTTCCGGTTGCTATGGCTCCTGGCATGGGACTTAATGCCTTCTTTACTTTCTATGTATGTAAGACTGTAGGCTTGAATTGGGAAACAGCTTTAGGTGCTGTGTTTGTATCAGGCTTAGTCTTCTTTGTGCTGACTGTTACTAAATTACGTCAGATGATTATTGATGCTGTACCAATGAGTTTGAAATCAGCAACCGTAGTTGGTATCGGTATGTTCATTGCTTTCGTTGGTCTTCAAAGCTCAAATCTGATTGTTGAATCTCCTGCAACTAAGATCACCTTAGGTACCTTCTCTGATCCAAAAGTTGATCTGGCACTTTTAGGTGTTCTCATCATTGGCGCTCTTTTAGCTTTAAAAATCAGAGCTGCTATGTTAATCGGTATTGTGACTGTAACTGTAATTGGAATGATCTTTGGTGTAACTAAGGCACCAGAGGGCATCTCTGATGTTGTAAGTTTATCTTTCCCTGGCATGGGCGAGACCTTCTTGAAGATGGATCTTGTAGGTGCTTTCCATTATGGTTTAGTTTCAATCATCTTTACTTTCACCATTGTTGAGCTTTTCGATAATATCGGTACTCTAATCGGTGTTACCAAGGCTGCAGGTCTTGTAGATAAAGACGGTAAGATTGAAAACTGCGATAGAGCTCTGATGACCGATTCTGTTGGTACCTTATTATCTGCAACCATGGGTACCTGTGCTGTAACCTCATATGTTGAGTCATCAGCAGGTGTCAATGTTGGTGGTAAGACTGGTCTTACCGCAGTAGTTGTAGGTATCTGCTTCCTATTAGCATTCTTCTTCTCACCACTTGCAAGCTTAATTCCTGCTTATGCAACAGCTCCTGCTCTTATCGTAGTTGGTGCTATGATGATGAAGAATGTACAGGGCATCGACTTTACAGACTTCTCTGAATCAATTCCTGCTTTCTTAACCGTGATCATGATGCCAATGACTTACTCTATTGGTAATGGTTTTGGTTTCGGTTTTGCAAGTTACTGTCTATTAAAGCTGATCACTGGTAAATACCGTCAGGTAACTCCAATTATGTGGGGCGTAAGCGTTATCTTAATTATTGGCTTCTTCATGCACCAGTAATCTAGCGCAATCTTTCATAGAAAAGATTGTTTTACCACGTTAAACAAAAAGCTATGTCAGACAAAATCCGACATAGCTTTTTTGCAGGTGGTTTTCAAACTTTTATATGATTTACAGGAATAAAGGTTTCAGGTTTATTTGATAACGTATGTCATTAACTTTCCTTTTCCTGTCTGCTCAAGCTCTCTTGCCTCACAGAGTTCTTTTAGTAGCCTGAATGCTTTGGTTGTTCCTGCACCAATCAAATTCTCGACTTCTTTTCTTGATACACTACCTTTTTTCTTAGCATACTGAATGATTAGTTTCTTCTGTTCGTCCAAAGAGATATCATCGTCATTGTCGCGGTAGAACTGTATATTAGAGTCATGCTCCTCATTTTTGTTTGGGAGAGTCACACGAAAAACTCCTTTTGCTGTTTCAAATTCAGGTTTCAGGCGATTTGATTTATATACTCGTTCTATCTTTCCTATTCCAGTTCCATAGCTTTCAATTAGCCTCATCCGATAAAAAATCGCTGCAAGGTTAGGGTTTCTCGACATGGATACTCCAAGAAAAATAGAATTCAATTCCAAGCCTGAAACCAGTCCTCCAAGAGACACAAATTCAATTCTATCCTCGAAAATATTTATAAGATTACTGCCACTAAAAGAATAGTCTCTATGGACAATACTATTAAGCAACGCTTCTCTTATAGCCTCTTCAGGATAATCTCTCTTATCCGTTCGTTTAAGTCCAGAAAAAGTTGCTTTGGTTTTGTTTACAAGATCTATAAACTGATATACATCTTCAAGTTGCTTCAAAATAGAACCAGTAAATTCTTTTCTATCACGGAACTGTTCCTTATCTGTTCCCTGAAAAAGCGCAACTTTTGTAGTTGTTTCACACTGATCTGACAGCAACAAAGCCAAATTCGTATAAAGACCATCTTCTCCGATGAGTTTAAGTGTTCTCATCTGAGAGGGACCGACTTCTAGAGATCTTATTTGCATTTCTGCAAAAAATGTCTGAAAAGTCAATTCCTGATCCATGCTTCTACACAGTTCAAAAGACCTACCGCTGTTTTGAAGGATCATTTCTCTGATGCCTTCTTCTGTCATAGGCTGTGTGGAGCTACCTTTGCGTACATATACTCCACCAGGTTTCATTCCATTTTCTCTTAGGTAATAAGGTCGATATATTCCTGTCGTTACATCAATTTTAACGACCTGTTTTCCTTCTATCTCAACCGTGTTTACTTTTACAAATGGCATGATATCAGGAGATAGTGAAGCTTTTAGTGAATTTACTATTTGTAGCATCACACCATCAGGATCATCAATACCTAAGACCACACCATCTTTTCTGATCCCAACATATATAGTTCCGCCATCGGCATTGGCAAAGCCCATTACTTCTTTGCGAATATCTGGAACATATTCTTGTTTGAACTCAATATTCTGATTTTCAAATGACAGCATTTCGTACTACATCCTTTCTTCTTTCTTTTTTATTATAAAAGCAAGAAAGAAGAAAGAAAGGAAGAAAGAAAAATCATGACAAGACAAGATGAGCAAAAGCAAATATTATCATTATAGGAGAGAGCATTATGTTAAGTTTCATAACTTCTTCTTTATCCGACATAGCTTATTTGCAGGTTGTTTTTTAATCATCAACCTTTAACCTCGATCAGCATTTAACTAAAGCTGATTGTCACTTCATGCTCTCAAAGTCCAAGAGAATTGCTAAGACTAAACTCGGTTAATGATTCATGTTGTATCCCATGGTAGCGATTACAGTTACGATATAGATAGCATCAAGAATATAGGATTCTTTTACAATTCTAATTCTAGGAGCAGTGTTACTGCTTTCTATATCAGTAACGCCTAAAGCATTAAGCTTTTCGTCTTCAACTTCTTTAAGATCTCTTATCTCACCAAACAACTCTGTAGTTTCAGCCTTGATCAGCTTGTCTTCAGTAAGATCAAGTTCTGATTTGAACTGACCGGTTTTGTTTTTAGAACTAATGTAGCTGTTACCCATATTGGCAAAGATTTTCAGCTCTTGTTCAGACATTGCATAGTACTCATTGATGCCTTCATTTTTAAGGTAGGCAGCACCAAATGTCTTGATGTCGTGAACGATGCTATCTTCTGAAAGCTTGTCATCCTGAAGCAACAGCACTACGTCTTTTACAGTTCTGTATGGCTGTGACTTTAATGGAAAATCTACAGAGTAGTGAGCAATTAAGATCTTGTTACCAAAGCTTATCTGAGTTGCTTCATAGAGTTTTCTTGAAACGTAGTAGTCGTAGCTTCGCTTTTCTTCATTTGGATTTAACATCCTAGATAAAACTGATTTTACAGTTGAAAGATCATTAGTTACATAACGATTAACCTCAGTTACATCACCAAGATCTTCACAAAAGCTAGAACATCCTGTAAGGGAAGATGTAGCACACAAAAGTCCTATAAGACTTAATACTAGTTTGAATACCTTCAAAGGATACCTCATCTTTTAAGTTAACTTACCAACACCGATTGTTGTTATATTGTGAAATTAGGTGTTGGTAATTTTGTTGTTTTAATTATACAGGCAAAGACTTCTGTCCTTATCACTCATTATAAAGAATGATACGTGATTCCGTGATAAACGCCCACCAAGAAGAAATCGAGGCCTACGCGATAGGACCAATCAGGAAGCTCAAAGCCTCTTTCCACATAATCATAATGGTCAGTTTCTTTTTCAATCTTTGGCACAATGGCAGTGTCAGAGGAGGTGTCAGATGAGGTGGCTGAGGTGGTGTCAGAATAGTTGCCAAAGGCAAGTTTTGTTTTCTTAAAACTCTCTTCATCTACAAGTTTCAGTTCTGGTGCTTCATAAAGTACTGGTATTAGCTGATCTGAGACGATCTGTATTTCATCTTTATCTTTTTTAGAGTCTGCTTTAGCACTATCTAAAACTACTGACTGGAAATAAACCTTACTCCAGTCAAAGTTAATTGAGTCTTTTAGTTCTTGCTCTGTTAACTCATGATAATACTCACTAGATTTACTGAAGATGACCCTTTTAATTGCATAAGAGGCACCAGTGTAATAAACACCTTCAACCACATTGTCAGCATTCAGGTTGTCATCTTTTAAGGTGATGATAATGTTCTTGGTGGTCTTACATACAGCGTTTGGCTTGTATCTTAAGCCAGGGTATCTTGCCCAGTACTGCACCACTAAAACTCTTTTATTGTCTTTTTTTTAAGTTACCAGTATAGAGAACAGTATTTAGCTCATAGTCAGAGTTTGCTGTACTTGGGGCTAGATGAGTGAATAGCTCTCCTAAGGTTGTTTTACCATTTTCAACATACTTTGTAAGTTCAGTTACATCACCAATCTTTTCATAAGGAGTAGGTGGCTGTGAGTTATCGGTAGTTGAGTTGCAGGCTGTTAAGACAGAGGTTGTAAATATAAGGCATGTAAATGCTAAGAGTGTTTTTATTAAGCAAGATAGTGTTTTCATAGTAAGACCTAAAGTAATTGGCTTTAAGTGATTATACAGAACTTTACTAGAGCCATTGAGATGGGAGTTTAAGATAGGTGATCCTGCTTTAAAAGTTAAAATAAAAGCAGATCTCTGAATATAAAAATGAGGGATTTTTTAGATAAAAGAAAGGCTCAGCTTGCGCTGAACCTTAAAAGAGTAAGATATAAATACTAATGAACAGAATTGAATTCTATCAATGGTTCACATGTGTAATGTCATAAGACTATTACATCTTGTGGCCCATCTCATAAGCCTCTTCATGGACATCGGTAACTGCACGACCTGATGGATCGTTCATCTGAGCAAACTTAGCATCCCATGCAATAGCAGTAGGGGTAGAGCATGCTACAGACTTACCATATGGAACAGTCTTAACTGCTGATGGTAACTTGAACAGATCTTCAAAGATTTCTCTGTACAGGTAAGCTTCCTTAGTTAAAGGAGTGTTTACTGGGAATCTTACTTCACGTTCAGCAAACTTTCTGTCAGATACCTTTTCTTCAGCATAGTCACGCAGAGCATCAATCCATGAGTAACCTACACCATCAGAGAACTGCTCTTTCTGACGCCATAGAACTTCCTCTGGTAACATACCGTCAAAAGCCTCTCTTAGAGCTTTCTTTTCGATAACCTTACCAGGGCACATCTTAGCTTCTGGATTGAAGTGCATTGCGATGTCTAAGAATTTCTTATCAAGGAATGGAACACGACCTTCAACACCCCATGCCATTAGAGACTTGTTAGCTCTTAAGCAATCATATAAGTGTAACTGGTCTAACTTTCTTACTAACTCTTCATGCATCTCTTTAGCATTTGGAGCTTTGTGGAAGTATAAGTATCCGCCAAAGATCTCATCAGAACCTTCACCTGATAAAACCATCTTAATGCCCATAGCTTTAATGTAACGGGCCATTAGATACATAGGAGTTGATGCTCTGATAGTGGTTACATCATAGGTTTCGATATGATAGATAACATCACGCAGGGCATCTAAACCTTCCTGGATGGTATAGTGAATTTCATGGTGAACAGTACCTAAGTAATCAGCTACTACGCGAGCTTTCTTAAGATCAGGTGCACCCTCTAAACCGATTGCAAATGAGTGCAGTCTTGGGAACCATGCCTGTGACTTACCATCATCCTCAACACGCTTTTCTGAGTAGAACTTAGCAATAGCAGAGATAACTGATGAATCAAGACCGCCTGAGAGTAATACACCGTATGGTACATCACACATTAACTGACGACGAACAGCGTCCATTAAACCGTCTTTTAAGCTCTTTACGTCAGCTGGATCGTTCTTAACATTGTCGTACTCGAACCAGTCACGCTTGTAGTACTGCTTAAACTCATAGTCACCACCTTTGGTGTATAAGTAATGACGTGGAGGGAATTCTTTTACTGAGTCACAAACGTTAACTAAAGCTTTCATCTCGGATGCTACATAGAAACGACCTTCTCTGTCAGTACCAACGTACATAGGGTTAATACCCATATGGTCACGTGCTGCAAAGATGGTGTTGTCTTTAGCGTCATAGATCACAAAGGCAAAGTCGCCTACTAATCTGTCTACAAAGTTTTTACCAGTACGCTTGAACTCTTCGTATAGAGGGATGATTACCTCACAATCTGAACCTGTTTTGAACTTGTAATCAACTGTAAGTTCTTTCTTCAGATCTTTGTGATTGTAGATTTCGCCGTTAACAGCCAAAACAATAGACTTGTCTTCATTATATAGAGGCTGAGCACCATTCTGAGGATCAACAATTGATAGACGCTCATGAACAATAATTGCATGATCGCCCTGATAAATACCTTCCCAGTCAGGACCACGGTGCAACTGCAGTCTTGAGTTCTCAAGTGCAGTCTGGCGAAGAGCTTCAGGATGCTCTTTAATATCAAAAATACCGAAAATTGAACACATAAATAACAGCTCCTTTGATGCTGTATCTTAGTTAAAAATCTAGGTGGCAGGCATTGGTTACGCCTTATGCCATGTCAAAGATGTTACCACAAAGAAACATCAGAGAAGCTCTAACTCACACTATTGGTGCATGATATTTAGTAAAACTAAAAATATTTACCGTACTTAAGAAGATAATTTTAAAAACTATTTATAAATCAATTAAATAAATAATGGTGCAATTATGCACTAAAATGGATAGGTGGGCGTTTTAACCTGAAATTATGCACTATTTGACCAGATCTTTGAAAAAGCTATGATCCTCGTCATGTTTTATCAAGAAAATAAGGCTTATATGGGCAATTTTTTCTAAAAATTCTGACAAATGAGTTCATATGAAAAACATTTGCATGAACAAGTGAGCAAATATCGTCTTTAAGCCTATATTTAATGCACTTTCTAGATTAAAATATACAGAGTAATACAAAGTTATAAAACAGTTAAAATTTATAAAACTGTAATAAAACAAAAATAATAAACAAAACATAAAATCAAACAAAGAAAAAGAGTGCCATAAAGGGGAATTCCCTTTATAGGTCTTATGAGCTATTTACCTTTGTAGCTTAAAGTATACTAAACCAACATTCCAACAGTTCTTTGGAGGATACATGCCAGAATTTGACATGAACTATGCCTTTCTCATAGTCGGTATTCTTTTAACTTTCGCTATTCTGGCTTCTAAATTATCGTCCTTCTTTGGTACACCGTTACTGCTGTTGTTCTTATCCATCGGTATGTTAACAGGTGAAGACGGTATTATTCTGCACCTGCACTATACTGATTACTCCTCAGCTTTCTTTATTGCCAACTTGATGTTAGCGGTGATCCTGTTAGATGGTGGTTTGCGTACTAGTTTTTCTATGATGAAAAACGTGGCAGCTGAATCTGCTGTTTTAGCTACCTTCGGTGTTATCTTAACCTCAGGTATTACAGGTTTAATTGCTTACCTGTTACTTGATATCTCTTTAATTCAGGCTCTGCTTTTAGGCTGTATCGTAGGTTCTACTGACGCAGCTGCTGTGTTCTCTTTATTAGGTAAAGATAAGAACATCTCATTAAAATCAAACGTATCTAATACGCTGCAGATTGAGTCAGCAACCAACGACCCTATGGCAATTTTGTTGACTACCACTATGATTGCCTTTGCCTCTCAAAAGGCTACCTCATTTACAGATGCCTTAGTCTTCTTTGTACAGCAGTTTGGTTTTGGTATTGTCATGGGCGTCTTCATTGGCTTTATAGCTAGAATGATTGTCTCAACCATGTCATTAGGCGTGGGGTTATACAGTATCTTAGTTATAGGTTTAGGTTTAATCGGTTTTGCCATCACCTCATACCTAGGAGGCTCAGGCTTCTTAGCTATCTTTATTATCGGTATGTGTGTGGGTAATCAGAAGACCAGACAGGTAAGTTACATCCTGCCTGTATCTGAAGGCTTTACCTGGTTATCACAGATCACTTTATTCTTAATGTTAGGTCTTTTAGTTACACCTCATGAGATGGTTAAGTTCTGGTTCCCAGGTGTCGTAATTGCAGTTGTAATTACCTTAATTGCAAGGCCTTTAACTGTCTTCTTATGCATAAAGCCATTTTTCAAGTCCTATAACAAACGCGACATTATCTTTATGAGCTGGGTGGGCTTAAGAGGTTCTGTGCCTATTGTACTTGCTATCTATCCAGTATTTGAGCATCTTGATAACCCACAGCTGTACTTTAATGTAGCTTTCGTGGTGGTAATTGTATCTTTACTCTTCCAGGGCTCTTTAATTCTGCCTTTAGCAAAGCTCTTAAAGGTATATGCTCCATCCATGCTGACACCTATTACCAAATCCGATGTAGGTATCATGCTCTCTAATGACTATGAGTTATTAAACTACCGCATTAAAGAGCCATCATTTAATGACAGAACCTTACGTTCAATTACCTTCCCAAAGGGCACTACAGTAGCTGCCATCTTTAGAGATGGCAAAATGATTAAGTGTCATGGTGATACCGTAATTAAGACTGGTGACATCATCTCTATGATCGGTACTGATGCAGATGAGACTTTATTAAATGCTCTGTTCTCTCATGAGAGCCGTATTAAGAGTCATCCTCTGTACCATGGTGATAAGATTTATGCAGCTTCTACCCCAATGGTTGATCTAGCTAAACAGTTTGATTTTGAGTTAACCTCTTTTGAAAAGACTTTAACTTTAGGTGATTTGATGTCATATCATATCGGCGGCTATCCAAAAGCAGGCGATATGGTAAACCTCATTAAAGTTACTTTAGTGGTAGTTGATCTTGAAGGTGACAAGATCCGTCGTGCGGGTCTCTATCTTGCCTCCGAGAGAGCTGCTGAATTTGAACGCCTAAGAAAGGCAAAACTAAATTTACACAAGAGTGAGCAAGAGGACTTGCGCCGTCGCAGAAAATTAGCTCAAGCTCAGCTCTTTGACAGCATTAACGATGACAGTGAGTATCGTTAGCTTTTAGCCTGTAAGCTTTCAACTCTCATTTATTGCAAGCTTACAGCTTACATTTATTACAGCGTACTATTATTAAAACAAAGGCAAGAAATCTTGCCTTTTAAATTAGATAAAACCTAAATGAACAATAATAACTTAGATAAAAACTTGGATAAAAAACAAGATCCTAACTTAGAAAAGTTTATTGAAAACGTCAAAGCTGAATTTGACCATGTAACTTATAAACATCGTCTGAATCTTTCAAGAGAGCTTAAAAAGCTCTCTTTGAGTTCTGAGAATGCAAAGAATAATCAAGATAAAAGCTCACCACAGAATGTAAGTAATGCAGATAAGCTGTTAGACCTAGAGTTAAAGATTTCTGAATCACTTGAAAAGTACAAAGCTTTCTTTGAAAAAAGAAAGAACAGCCTTCCTAAAATTACCTATGATGAAGCTTTGCCTGTAGCTCAAAAGCATGATGAGATCATTGAGGCTATTAAAAATAATCAGGTTTTAATTATCGCAGGTGAAACCGGCTCTGGTAAAACTACACAGATCCCAAAGATGTGTTTAGAAGCTGGTTTAGGTATCCATGGTCTTATAGGTCACACTCAGCCACGACGCTTAGCAGCTCTCGCCGTATCTACCCGTATTGCTCAGGAGTTAGGTGAGGAGTTAGGTCACAGCGTAGGTTATAAAGTAAGATTTACTGATGTAACCTCAGAGAACTGTTATATAAAGCTGATGACTGACGGTATCTTACTGTCAGAGACTGCCTCTGATAGATTACTTTTAAACTATGACTGCATCCTCATCGATGAGGCTCATGAAAGATCACTTAATATTGATTTCTTATTAGGCTACTTAAAGCAGTTACTAGTTAAGCGTAAAGACTTAAAGCTAATCATTACCTCAGCTACTATTAACACTGAGCGTTTTTCAAAACACTTTAACAATGCTCCTGTAATTGAGGTCTCAGGTCGTACTTATCCTGTTGAAGTTGAATACATGCCATTAGGTCTTCAGGATAGTGATGAGGATGATCCTGAGTGTGAGGTCGAAGAGTTAGATCTTAGGAATGGTATTCTAAAGGCTTTAAAATTCTTATTTAAAGAACATGGCCGTGCTGATACCTTAGTCTTTTTACCTGGTGAGCGCGAAATTATGGATATTGCAGCTTTCTTAAAGAAAGCTCATCTTCCAAATACTGAGATCTTACCTTTATATGCTCGCTTAGCTACAGCAGAGCAGAATAAGATCTTTGCACCACACTCAACTGTACGTGTAGTTTTATGTACAAACGTAGCTGAAACATCTTTAACTGTGCCTGGTATTAAATATGTAATTGATCCAGGTACAGCAAGAATCAGCCGTTACTCACCACGTACTAAAGTGCAGAGATTACCTGTTGAAAAGATCTCTCAGGCTAGTGCCAACCAAAGAAAGGGTCGTTGCGGTCGTGTCAGTGAAGGTGTCTGTGTAAGACTGTATTCAGAGGAGGACTTCCTATCACGTCCTGAGTTTACCGATCCTGAAATTCTAAGAACCAATCTAGCAGCTGTAATCTTACAGATGGTAGCACTGCATTTAGGTAATATCGTCAAGTTCCCATTTATTGATCCTCCTCAGATGCGTCAGGTAACAGACGGTATCAGACTCTTAGAAGAGGTAGGAGCCATTAACGATGCTAAAGGTAAGGGCACAGATGAGATTGAGCTTACTAAAATTGGTGTGGCTCTATCTAAGATCCCAGCAGATCCTCGCTTATCAAGAATGCTAGTACAGGCTGATAAAGAAGGCTCCTTAAGTGAAGTTCTAGTCATCGTCTCAGCTTTAGCGGTAATGGATCCTCGTGAAAGACCATTAGATAAACAAGAGCAGAGCAGACAGGCTCATCACCGTTTTGACGATGAGAAGTCAGACTTTTTGTCTTACTTAAATCTTTATAAATATATTTGCGATCTGCAGACTAAGATGAGTAATTCAGCATTGCGTAAACGTCTAAAGGCTGAATATATCTCATATTTGAGAGTTCGTGAGTGGTTTGATTTATTGCGTCAGTTAAGAGCATCCTGCCAGATCTTAAAGTATCGCTCTAATGAAGTACCATCAACATATGAAGCAATTCACAGAGCTATCCTCTCAGGTCTGCTCTCTCAGATAGGTCATTATGAGGATAATGACAAGGGCATGTATTTAGGTGCTCGTGGTGTTAAGTTTGTGATCCACCCATCCTCAGTTTTATCTAAAAAGAAACCTAAGTGGATTTGCTCAGCTGAACTAAATGAGACTAGTCGTCTGTTTGCTAAAACAGTAGCTTCAATTGATCCTTTATGGGTAGAGACTATTGGTGCTCACCTTGTTAAAAAGAGTTATGCAGAGCCTCATTGGTCTAAAAAGCAGGGCGCGGTAATCGCTTCTATGACCATCTCTTTATATGGTCTGCCAATTGTTCAGGGACGCAAGGTTCAGTTCAGTCTGATTGATAAAAAGCTCTGTCGTGAGCTCTTTATCCGTGATGGACTTGTTGCAGGAGATGTTGAACTTAAATATGACTTCTTCAGGCACAATCTTGAGCTTGTAGATGAAGTAGTTCATGTTGAGGACAAGTTAAGACGTCGTGACCTGCTAGTAGACTCAACCGTACTAGAAGAGTTCTATGCTAAAAAGTTACCTGAGGAGATTGTAACTGTCCGCCACTTTGAAAAATGGTGGAAAGAGAAGGTAAAGCAGGATCCTCACTATTTAGATTTCTCATTAGAGCTTGTAACCAAAGATAACTTTAATAAGATTCAAGAGCAGGATTTCCCTGAGTTCTGGATACAGGATAAGTTCAAGTTAAAGTTAAGCTACGTCTTTGATCCTACCTCAAAGGATGATGGTGTTACTGTACATATCCCATTAGCAGTATTAAACAGGATAAACTCTAAAGAGTTCTTGTACCAGATCCCAGGACTTAGACTGGACTTTTTAACTTCTTTAATTAAGTCTCTACCAAAGAGATTAAGAAAGAACTTAATCCCTGCTCCTAATTATGCTCAGGCTTTAGCTGAAGCTTTAGGTGGCCCATGCAGTGATGATCTCTATGTAAAGGTTGCTAAAGAGCTGACCCGTATGGGCGGTGAGTTAGTTACAGCAGATGACTTTGATAAGACTTTAATTGATAAACACCTCTTTATGATCTTTGCAATTGAAGATGAAAAGGGCAAGGTGATTAAATCAGGACGCAACTTTGAAGCTTTATCTCAATCACTTCAAGGTGAAGTTCAGGATGTTTTAAAGAAAGTAGTTAAAACTCATAAAGAGAGCGCTCCATCATCTACCTGGACCTTTGGTACGATTAAGTCTGAACAGGTAACAAAGCAAGGCTCAATTGAAATTACAGCATATCCTGCTCTTACCGACAAAGGTAATGGTGTAGCCCTAGAGTTATATGACAGTAAGTTTAAACAGGAAAAAGCAATGTGGCTTGGACAAAGAAAGCTATTGTCACTTTCAATTAAACAGCCTACAGCTTATCTTGAGCAGCACTTACCTAATAAGTCAAAGCTCTCTATGTACTATCAGCCTCTAGGTTCTGTAAAAGAGCTTATTTCTGATTTAGTACTAGGCTCAATTGATCTTATCATGCAGGAGAATCACGCTCCTTGCTATGATGAGACAAGCTTTAACAACTTAGTACAAAAGGTAAGAGCAGATTTAAATGACAAAGCTTTATACCTGTGCTCTTTTGTTGACAAGATCTTATTTAAAGTCCATGAAATAAGACGTCTTTTAAAAGGTCAGATTAACTTGTCAGTAGCCTACAGCTATAAAGATATTGCCGCACAATTAGACTCATTAGTTTATAAAGGCTTTGTAAGCTCAACCAAACTTGAGCATCTAATGCAGATGCCGCGATATCTTGAGGCGATTATTTACAGAATCGACAAACTCTCTCGAGATGTAAATCGTGATCTTATGTATACACGTAAGATTGAAGAGATAAACGAGCTTTATAAGAACACTCTTTCAAGATACAAGTATCAGGTAATACCTGATGCTCTTATCGAGGTTAAGTGGTTAATTGAAGAACTGCGTGTTTCTTATTTTGCTCAGCAGTTAGGTGTGAAGATCTCTGTCTCTGACAAGAGAATAGCTAATGAGTTAAAGAAGATCTTAGAGGATTATCCTGATCATAACTAAGGTATCAATAAAGATCTTCTGTAAATAAAGGTAACCATATGAGGATAAACAAACCAAACTTTAAAAAGTTTGCTGTACTCTCATTGCAGTTGCCTTTATTTATGTCTACTGTTTGTAAGTTAGAGACAGCAAAGAACAGCATCTGCTCTTAAGTCAAAATTTAAGAACTATCGACAACATTAACAACCTGTTATTCTCCCTGCCAAGATGGTATTTGTATATTATAATTGCTAAAGGGCAGGCTCTAATTAAGTAAAATCAGATAGTAAGATAGAGGCAAAAGATGATGAACGTAGTTAAAGATATGGCTTTAAAAGCAACTCGTTTTGCTAAGGCTGATATTAA
This sequence comes from Succinivibrio sp., assembly GCA_050873645.1. Classification (GTDB taxonomy): domain Bacteria; phylum Pseudomonadota; class Gammaproteobacteria; order Enterobacterales; family Succinivibrionaceae; genus Succinivibrio. Next base: position 14,789 of record JBNMJE010000026.1, read on the forward strand.
GTTAGCTCTATTATCTTTTGCTGTTTTATCTTTAGCCTCATGTACTAGTGATCCTAATGTTTTATCACAGGAAGCAAAATTAGCTCAATCTAAAACTGCTGTCGAGTTTACCAAGACACTAGAGCAAAAAATGTTTTTCTATAATCTAGAAAAGCTCACCGACACTGATGACTCTCACGTCCACATCTACAGAACCCGTGGCATCTATGATGTCTCATACAACTACCTTGAATCAAAATACAGAAAGTTCTGTAACCTAAAAGGTGGTGAACTTCACTATCAGTTCTGTGTTGATGAGAAGGCAAATAAGCCAATCTTTTTCGTATCTTTTACCAATCACAGAGCTAAAACCGATGGCTTTGAAGTAAACTCTGAGATGACCTATCTTACCAATACAGCTTTATTAGGCGAGAGAAACTATTTTTACGAAACTCATGTCTATGAACCATCTAAAGGTGTAGCTTTAGATGATGAAAAGTGGCTTGAGTTTGCTAAATCTAAAGGATTTAAGTTCTAAATTAGAGCTATTCTCTTTTCAATTCTATCTGTAATAACTAAAACGTTATCATTTTGTCTAACTTAAGCACTGACAAGCCTTTTATCAGTGCAAATCTCATTTTTTATCAAATAATTAAACGTGCGGTCACGAAATTTGTACTAAGATACTGATATGATTAATTAGCATTATTATTTTAATAAAAACACGAGAACTGACCATGTTTTTGATCTTATTCTTTTTACTGGTTTTATCACTAGTTTTAACTCACCTTAATTATAGAATTTCTATGTTTATCTTTCCTGACGGTGTCTTTGTAACCCGTCTTCAAGGATTCTTAGGCTGGTACGGCTGGTTAAACCTGTTTGTATCATTACCTTTCTTATGGGATGGCGACTTTAAACAGGGCTTATATCCATTTGTTTTAGGCGCTGTACCTCTTTTAATCTCAATTTACCTGGTATTCAAAGACAACGATAACCGTAAGGTTGTCTTTAAAAGAAGTGCTAGGGTATATCTAAATTCAGATGTAAAGCTCATTGAGCCTGGTGACGATACCTACGGTTTTTTACATAACTACAAAAACAGAATGCGTCAGATTGGTCCAAAGTATTTCTTCAAAGAGATCTTTGCTCGTGAAAAGTCTAATAAGGCTCTAGCTGACAGTCTGATTGATGACACCCCAGAGAATACAGCAGCTCTCTTAAAGACCTTATCATGGGTTACACAGAGCGCGGTTGATGTTAAAGCTCAATACATCTTTTTACTTTACTATATGATTGAGCGTTATGACAGAAACAGACTGTTCTCTAACTTTGATACCTTTACTAGAAACGCTATTGCTGTTTTAAGATTATTAGAAATCAAGTTTTCAGATCTTCCATATCCTATTGCAAAGTTCATTGCTCAGAACAACAACCTCTTATACTGCGTAGGCGGTAATGATGAGGCTAACTTTGTAATTGAGGTTGATGATTATGTCTGTGAGGATGATGAGAACATCATCGCTACTTTCTCAGACAGAATTTACCATTTAAACCACACTCTCCCTAAATTAGTTAAAAGAGTATTAGCAGATATCCTGTATTCTTTCTCCAAAGAAGAAGGCATCTTAGTGGTAACTAATAAGAGGGTAGTTTTAATTAAAGATCATAAAGCTAAAACACTGTCTTTTGATGTAGCAAGCTACACCATTGAAAATGGTGCAGTTACCTTTGGTAACAACACTTATTTAAAGATAGATAATACAGGCTTTTTTGATTATGTTATGAAGGCACTGACTACAGACAAGCATATAGCTTAGTACTAATAAAACCTAAGTACAGTAAGAACATGTTTAAAGCAGTCAGGGGAACTTGACTGCTTTAAAGCTTACTTTTAGGGCAGATAACTAAAAAGATAAAATACTGCTCTTAAATTTATGAGTTGTAGTCAATAATATTCAAAAAGTGCCGATAGAATATAAGAATTATGAACGAGGATAACATATGCCTGAAAGTGGCAAAGAAGCAACTACAGTAGCTACAGAGAATAGCAATACACAGGTAAAGACTGCTCAGGTAAAGACATCACCTGTACAGAATCAGTCTGCACCTGATAAGAGCGCGGATAACACTATAGCTCAAAATCAGGAACAGAACACAGCTCAAGAGCCAAAGGCAAATCTTGAGCTGCTAAAGCAGCGTTTATACGACACTGTAGCTGCCATCTTCTCTCGCTGTGGTGTGCCTACAGCAAGCTTTAGAATTTCAGATCTTGTGGAATTTGGAGCATCAGTATCCTATTCTATGAACTGGAGTTTTAAGTGCCGTTGCTCAGATAAAATCCTCCATTCAGTCAGCGATGAAACTCATGTGCTCTCAACTAGCGCTTTAGATGAATTTACTTTAGCTAATACTAAAGAATTAGAAAAAGACAGCGCTAAGACCAAAGAATTTGTAAAACACCTCTCAGAGTCTTCATTTGATGATCTAAAAGCCCTCTCAGGTCAGATCATCTGTTTTAACCGTATCAATGCTATCGGTAAAACCAGATGTAAGAGCTGTCATGGTACAGGTAGTGCTACCTGTGAGAACTGTGGCGGTAAAGGCACTATTGAATGTCCTACCTGTCATGGTACTGCTAAGACCTGTCCTGTATGTCATGGTTCAGGTAATGCTAAATGCCATACCTGTAACGGAAGTGGTAAAGTAAAGTGTAAAGACTGTCAGGGTAAAGGTGAGGTGATTGTAGATAGAGAAGTTATCTATGATGCTGACTGCAAAAAGCAGATCAGTATTTCTCTTAAAGTACCTGGCACTGACAAAAAGATCACTTCATTTTCAAAAGAGGACGAAAAGGCCATTATTGAGGCTGCCGATTTCTCTGGCAAACCAAGTGGTAATGAAACAGCTCGTGGTTACAGCGTAAACTTCATGGGTATTACTCCATGCTATGCAGTTCATGTTTACTTAATGGGGGTAGATAAGCCTTTTGACTTTATTATCTGTGGTCATAAGAACTTACGCTCTATCTGTAAGCCTCCAGTCTTAGATTATGTCTTCAATGACGAGTCACACTTACTCTCTGATACTTTAATTGCATCAGCTGATGATGTTGATGAAAAGATCAAGTGTGTAAAGGCACTAGCTTCAAAAGCAATCTTAGCTAAAACCATCAGAACTATCGAAAGACATGAGATGGAGATTGCTAAAGAGCAGGCAGTCTCACAAGGTGTTACTGTAGAGTCAATTTTAACTGCTGCAAAGCACAAAGATTCTTCAAGACTTTTATATATTAAGTCTAAGGTAAGACAGGAGCTCTTAGACAGTATTACCAAGGAACTTACTGATAACGCTCATGGTTATATTTCCGAAGATTTTGCTAGAGTTTTTGCTAAAAATCTTATATCATTTGTGCCTTTGCTGATGGTACTCAATCCTAAAACCAAAATGATTTGGGCAGGTATAACCTTAGTAACCTGGATGATAGTGATCCTCATAGGTTATATGCTCCCTAATATTGTGGGCGGTATCATGATGATGTGTTTATCCTCAATCATCTGTGCCTTTACCTCTTTTGCGCTTACCAAAAATTGGAGTTACTACTCTGCTGTAAGCATGCTGAAGCTAACCCACAGGCTTAAAAAAGTTCCTAGTCTTACAGTTGAAGCTGTGCAGTCAATAAGACTGATCTTAGGTTCTGTTGTCATTGGATTGTTGACTATCCTAATAGTGAACGGTCATTTTTTATAAGACGTTTTGAAGTAAGTTTTTTAAGAAGTAATTTATAAATAAGTACAATGTCAAAAGATATTAAAGTCCCTTTAAGAGAGTTATTAGGTAAGGTCGATGTCAGACCCGATACAGTAAGCTTTACTGATCCTTTATTCTCTGAAGTTACTTTTGTATTTTTAGCAAACTGGTTCTATACCGTAGAATCAAAAGACACTGTAATTAAAAATGTCGTAGGTACAGAAAACGTTGTAGATGAAGAAGCTCTAAAAGAGTTCGAGCGTTTTAACCGCGATGTTTTAGAAAAAGATAAGACTATTCAAAAGAGCTTTAGCCGTTCTCTAGAGGGCATGACCCCCTCAGAGCTATTCAAGCTTGGCAATAAGATTAACCGTCTTTCTGTAAGAAAAGCCAAAGGTCAGTGTACCTGTCCTGATTGTGGTGGTACACAGAAGATGAACTGTCCTAACTGCTCAGGCTTTGGCATGATCATCTGTCCTTCCTGTCAGGGTAGAGAAGGCGGTTGTGCCCGCTGTAAAAAGACCGGTTACATTGAGTGTCCTACCTGTCGTGGCGCTAAAAAGATCCCTTGTCAGAAATGTAAGGGCAAAGGTTCTATCTATGTTGAAAGACAGGTCTATTTAGAGACTCACTGTGCCCCTCTAATTAAGATTGAATTTGAAAAAGCAGAAGACTGCTTTTCAGTTCCACCTCCATCAGTTATCGATTATAACTGCTATCAGAAGTTATTAGATTCACTAGATTTCAAGCTCTCAGATGCTGATACCCAGGAGGATTATCACTTTTTAATGACCTATAAGTGTGAAAACTCTATAGGCTACTTAAAGTTCTGTATTGCCAGTATCAATAAGATCTTTGAGTACTGGGCTACAGCCGCAGGTGTACCTTTGGTTATACCTTCAGTACTCGATTATGTGTACTCATCTATGAGATCTGATCTTATTGATACCTCAGTAGGTCGTTCTTTAGTAAGTGCTGATGCCAAAATCATGGTGCTTAACAACCTTAAAAGAGATCATATCTTTTACACCTTATTAAGAGCCTTTGAATATGACTTTGATTTGGTGACCAAGAGGGTAAAAAATCAGGCAGTAGAGACTGATGCTTATACCAGTAAGGTTTTCAGCATGAAAGCAAAATTAGAGAGTATCGTAGCTTCCCGCAAAGAGGAGTTAACTAAGGTACTGTCCAAAAAGCTTTTAAAGGTAACTCAGCATTTAATGTCTGAGAGCTTTGCTAAAGATTGCTGTATGGGCTTAGTAGAGTTCTTTGCAAACTTAAAGTACAGACGCAAGTTTGTAACTATGGCATGGAACTTTGGAACTCTCTTTGTCTGGGGATTGACCTTACTTTTAACCTCATTTGTAGGCTCATCAGGCATGATGTTTCTTTGCATGATCTTAAGTTTGGTCGCAAGCGCGCTTATCTCTTACTTTGGTTCTAAGAACCTAAGAATTTTTGAAATTATGCTAAGTCTTAAGTGCTTTAAGAACATTACCAAGTTCATTGATTTAAACTATGACATCATGCGTTCTTTAATCATGATGGCAGGCGTCTTTATTATTGAATTTGTAGTGTCAAATCTGCAGTAAGCTCTAGCCCAATAAGTTCTTGTGCTAAGTATTAGAAAGCAAACCTATTCAGTCAGAATCTCTTTTTAAATCAGCACCGTCATCTAATAGCCTCAGCCTCGATAACAGACCTAGTCTTATTAACTTTCTAAAATCCTTTTGCTTTTACAAGATCAAAAAAAAGTAACTTTCCCAAGACCCAGCTGAGATAAAAAAATAAAAGTTCGACAATGACTTCCAACAGATCAAAGGAGGTCATATGAACGGACAATCAAATTACATACATAGCAGTTCTTTTAAAGAGCTAATCAGTTACATAGATTG
>JBNMJE010000027.1:0-20352 GCA_050873645.1 Succinivibrio sp.
TGACCTAGAAGCTAGAACCTAAGATAAATTAAAAACAAGGATTTCGTTATGAAATATTGTCTTTTGATTTTGGTTCTAGTTTTGCTAATTTGGCCGTCACCAGTATGGTAAAATAGAACCATCAAAGAAACAGAGGTGTTTCCGCACCTCTGTTTCCCATTATAGATGATATTTCACCTTTTTCAAGACATTATCTAAACAGCTTTAAAGTAGGTTGCTGATGCATTGTGGAATACGGCATCAAAGCCACTCTTTTCCATAGCTGCAACAACTTCATCTACCGTTCTGTCATCATTTACAGTCCACTGCTCAAGATATTTACCCTTATGGGCATATCCGCCAGGTTCTGTTGAAGATCCAGCTGATACTGCGGTAATACCTATAGGTAGAATTAGATCTCTAAATGATGCACTCTCTCTTGTGGAGATTGTAAGATCAAGCTCGTTATCAAAAATTCTCCATGCACTAATGATCTGAACTAACTTAGCGTCATCAACAGGAGAATGTGGCTGATAACCACCTTGAGCAGGTCTTAAACGTGGGAATGAAATTGAAAGTGAAGTCTTCCAATAATGATCTCTCATGTAAAGTACATGCATTGCAAGAGCACACAGATCTACTTTCCAGTCATAAAGACCTAAAAGTGCGCCCATACCTACTTTATCAATACCAGCTTGACCTAATCTATCTGGAGTTTCCATTCTAAAGCGCATATCAGCTTTTTTACCACCTAAGTGAACTTGCTTATAGCAACCTGGATGATAAGTTTCCTGATAGACAGAAACAGCATCTAAACCTAAGGTCTTTAACTCTGCATATTCTTCAGTTTCTAGAGGCTGAACTTCCATCTGCAAGTAATCGGCATATTTCTTGGTAAGAGGTAACACTTCTCTAAAATATGGCATACCTGCTCTATGAGAGTTTTCTCCTGAAACTAACAGGATATTGGTATATCCCATTTTATTCATGGCCTGTAATTCTTCTTCAATTTCTTCCATTGTAAGAACTACACGCTTGAACTTGTTCATTACAGAGAAACCACAGTAAACACATTTGTTATTGCAGAGGTTTGTAAGGTATAAAGGCAGATACATGTTTACACAGCGACCGAATCTCTTTCTTGTTAGCTGTGTAGCCTCTTGTACCATCACATCAAGATAGTGTTTTCTGGCATTTTCACTAATTAAAGCAGCAAAATCTTCAACGGTGCGAGGAGTAGTTTTATAAATTGCTCTTTCAACATCTGCATCAGTTCTTGAATCAACCAATGAGACAAACTTGTCTACATCGATTTTTGACAGCTCATCATAAAAACTCATCTTATTTCATTGCCTCTTTTAAGAAAGCTTCCATAGGAGATGTTGCTACAGCTGATTGAGCCTTTACAGCAAGGCCAGCTTCAAATGCTGTTCTACCAGCTTCTTGAGCTAACTTGAAGGCATGAGACATAGCCACAGGATCACGAGAAGCTGCAATTGCGGTGTTAACCATAACTGCATCAGCGCCTAACTCAAATGCTAAAGCAGCATCTGATGGAGCACCAATACCAGCATCTACAATTACAGGTACATGAGACTGAGCAATAATAATCTCTAACATTGCTTTAGTTTCAAGACCTTTAGCAGAACCAATAGGAGCTCCTAAAGGCATAACAGCACTAACACCTATATCCTCAAGACGGCGAGCTAATACAGGATCTGCCTGAATGTATGGGAATACTTTAAAGCCATCTTTTACTAACTCTTCACATGCCTTAAAAGTTTCTACTGGATCTGGTAGCAGATATCTTACGTCTGGGTGAATTTCAACCTTTACCCAATCTGTACCTAAAGCTTCACGAGCTAGCTGAGCTGCAAAGATTGCTTCACGGCTGTTCTTAGCACCTGAGGTATTAGGCATTAGAGTAATACCTAAATCTTTTAAAGGCTTTACGATTTCGTCAGTATGATTCTTGGTATCAACTCTTTTTACAGCCATAGTTGCAATCTGAGCACCAGATGCTTTAGCAGAAGTTGTTAAAACTTCACCTGAAGCGTACTTACCAGTACCGATGATAAGTCTGTTATCAAATTCCTGACCAGCTAATACTAATTTTTCTGTCATTTCTAACCTCCTGAAACCATATTAAAAACATCTACTGACATACCATCTTTTAATACAAAGGTGTCAAAATCAGCTTTTTTAACAATATTCTCATCAACAGCTACAGCCACACCTTCGCGTGAGAGTTGCTTTGACTCAAGAAATTCTTTAAGGGTGATCCCTTCTTTTAACTCTAAATTCTCTTGTTGATTGTAGTGAATTATCATAGCAAGTTACTCCGTTATTCTCTGTCACCACCGTTTCCACATAAAGACAACCATTGCTTGGTTGTTTCATCTGGATCATCAGCCTTAGTAATGCCGGTAATTAAGGCAACAGAGCCTACATTAGAGGCAATTACATCTTTTACATTAAATAGTTTGATACCACCTATAGCTACTGTAGGTACGCTATCTTTAATCAGATCCTGTTCTACAGAGAGCTTAAAACAGCCCTGTGGCTTTGAAGGCATAACCTTTGAGTTTGTTGGGAAGATATGGCCTAAAGCAATGTATGAAGGATGTAGCTGATAGGCCTTCAACATCTCATAGCTACCATGAGTTGAAACACCTAAGCGCAATTTTGCCTTTCTAATTGCTTCAATGTCGGCATCACGCAAGTCTTCCATTCCTAAATGAACACCATAAGCATGAGCTTTTATAGCTAGCTCATAATGATCATCAATGAAAAGACGAACTTTATTGGCATTACAGAACTCAACTGCTTGACAGATCTTTTCATATAGCTTTGGATCTGTTTTATCCTTAATACGAAGCTGAATAGTTCTTACACCATCATTTACAAGTCTTTTTATCCAATCAACTGAATCTACAACTGGGTATAAGCCTAGCTTTAACGGACAATCTGGAAATGGCTCTGATGATACAGGGAAACCATCTTCTTCTACCTTTGGCATAAAGCTCATGTCATTTACAAGACCATTGTGACCTACAGGTGGTCTGTTATTTACGGCATCAACATCATCTACACTTAGAGCAGGATTTTTAATACCTGAATAAACGTATGCTTTAGCAAGTACAGCTGCATCATGGAAAGCAAATTTATTAGCTAATAACGCAGCTAAAGCTGATGATAAAGCACAACCACCACCATGAGCGCCCTTACCTTCAATATAAGGATTCTTCATGGTAAAAGTGACAAAGTCTGAGACAAAGGTATCCTCAGCATCTTTAGATAAGATGTTGTGACCGCCTTTAATAATGACAGCTTTGGCACCTTTATCAATAAAGTACCTTGCTAACTTTTTAGTACCTTCTTTTTTTAGCTTTTCTTCATCCCATGAAGCTAATGTTAAAGCTTCAGGCAGATTTGGAGTAAAGATAGAAACAAAAGGTAAGATCTCATCTAGTCTTTGCTTTAAATCAACACTGTTAAGATCACCTGCTGTACCGCATAGAACAGGATCCCAAACCACAGGTACATCTTTAAATGTAGTCTTTAAGGAATTTAAAAGTATGGTTAGTAATCTGTCATCACTGATTAAACCTACCTTTACAGCATCAATATGATCCCAGTCTGAAGATGCTATTCTTAAAGTTTCTTTAAAGACATCTTCATTAGTAGCTTTAACTGAAGTGATATTCTTTAAAGACTGACAGGTTAAGGCACTTACACAAGGCAGTGCAAAAGCCATATTATCGTATACTGTAATACAGTCAGCAGTAATACCTGCACCACCACCAGAATCTAAGCCAGCTACAACTAGGACCTTAGGTCTTTCATTATTTAGCATTGTATTTTGCCTGTAATTTACGATTTAAACGAATTGGGCAGAATCTTGGACCACACATTGAGCAGAAAGCTGGCTCATGAGAGTTTGCACACTCTTCAGGCATCTGAGCTCTCCAAACATCGTATGCATTTTGTGGATCTAAAGATAAAGCAAACTGGTCATACCATCTAAAATCGGCACGAGCTAATGCCATAGCATCATCACGGATCTTAGCGCCAGGTAAATTCTTAGCTAAATCAGCTGAATGTGCTGCAAGCTTATAGGTAATAAGTCCAGTCTTAACATCCTGCTCTGTAGGAAGAGCTAAGTGCTCAGCTGGAGTTACATAGCAGAGCATTGCTGTGCCGAATGATGCGATCATAGAGCCACCGATTGCAGATGTAATATGATCGTAACCTGGTGCAATATCAGTTACTAATGGTCCTAAAGTATAGAAAGGAGCCTTGTTACAGAATTTCTCCTGTAACTCTTGGTTCTCGTAGACCTTGTTCATTGGCACGTGACCTGGTCCTTCAATAAAGCACTGAACACCGGCATCAAAGCAACGTTTAGCTAACTTACCGATATTCTCTAGCTCTCCGTACTGAGCTTTATCACAAGCATCAGAAATACAGCCAGGACGCAGACCATCACCTAAAGACAGAGCGACATCATAGTCATGGCAGATTTCAATCAGCTCATCAAAATGCTCATAAGCCATGTTCTCACTGTCAGTTCTCATCATGGCGCTTGCCATAATAGAACCACCGCGAGACACGATACCTAAAATACGTTTAGCTGCATGTGGAAGCAGATCTTTTAGTAGACCTGCATGAATAGTAAAGTAATCAACACCCTGACGTGCCTGATCGATTACAGTGTCTCGGAAAAGTTCCCAAGTTAATAAATTAACATCACCATGAGCTCTGTCTAATGCCTCATAAACTGGGACAGTACCAATTGGTACAGGTGATGCTCTTAAAATTGCGCTTCTTAAACCACCTAAATCATCAATACCGGTTGATAAATCCATTACGGTGTCAGCACCAAACTTCAAGGATAGGCGCAACTTTTTAATTTCCTCATCAAAACCTGAGGATAATGATGATGCGCCGATGTTAGCATTTACTTTTACAGAGAAATGTTTACCAATAATCATTGGCTCACATTCGGTGTGATTGATGTTAGCTGGAATTACAGCCGTACCCTTTGCAATCTCCTCTCTTACATTTTCAGGAGTAAAAGGCATGTCATCACTGTTTTTATAGGATTCACGGATAGCTACATACTCCATATGAGGAGTGATTTCACCTTCCTTTGCTCTCTCTAAGATGGTCTTTTTAACTTTTCTAGCATCACCATCGATTACATAGGGAGAATAGGTCTCAGATACCTTTGGTAAGGTCTTAGCATTAACATCAGGACCTTCGACAGTTGATACTAATACGCTGTCGCCATTTGAAAGATTTATCTTATTAAAAGGAACGTTTATAAGAGGTGAGCTACCCTGAATAGAGATGCGTTCAATATCAGGAGTAAAAATCTTGTTGGTAGTTTTATGGGCCATTTTGCACGTCTCTTTAAAGTAATTGGAATACTTGCGTGCCGAAATGAACCTTGTTCCCTACGCCAGCATTAACTGGATCAGGTAGTAACGGATTCTGTTTAAAACAGTCTCAGCCTTAAAGGCACTCCGACAAGCAAAATTATTATCTAACTAAAACGTTTACATTACAACTGTAAATTGCATAATTTCTTTTGAAGCTGTGAATTAAGCTTAATTTTAAAATTATGCAATTACAAATAAAGCAATTAGTGGAAAACTATTTTTAGTGTTCCTGTTTTTCTAAGATCCTGTTAATTCTCTCAAGATCTTCTTTAGTATCTACACCGGTCTCAGGTGGATTTAAAGCAACACCTACAGCAATGGACATACCATTTTCCATAAGTCTTAACTGCTCTAGTGACTCACTCTTTTCAAGTGTAGTTTGAGCCATGTGAGAATACTTTACAACAGTACCTGCTCTATAGGCGTAAATACCGATGTGATGGTAGTGCTCATAGCAAAGTGAAGTAATATCTTTTTGTTTAAAGTTCTCACGCTCGTATGGAATAGGAGCACGGCTAAAGTACAGAGCTTTACCGTTTTTATCAAAAACAACTTTAACGCAGTTAGGATCAAAAACATCCTTAACATTATCTATCTTAAAGCATAAGGTTGACATATCAGCTTTTGAGCTTTCTAAAAGAGTAGCAACCTGTTTGATGTGCTCAGGGTTAATTAAAGGTTCATCACCCTGTACATTGACGATGATAGTCTCAGGATCAATCTGCATCTTTTCAATCATCTGAGCTAATCTGTCTGTGCCACAGTTACAATCTGTTGAAGTCATGCAGACACGTACTTTATCCATGCCCTCTAATACTGATTCAACACGCTCATCATCAATGCAAGCTACAACCATCTTTGCATCAGACTTTAAAGCCTGCATGCAAACACGTTTAATCATAGGAATACCACCTACTAATACTAATGGCTTTCCAGGAAATCTAGTTGAAGCATAACGAGCTGGAATTGCTACGATGTATTCTGACTTATTATTTTCAGACTTATTCTTACAACAGGACATAAAATTATTTACCTTCGTTACCTGAGATTAGTTAACTGTGACTAGTTGACTAACCTTACTTACCTAGTGATTTAATCTTTTCATTAAGCGATTCAAAAAATGACTCTGGAAGTACAGCTTCAATATTTAAAACATACATATTCTCAAGATTTAAATGAGCATACTTTACAGCATCTTTTGAGGTCATGACCACAGGATGCTCTAAGGCTTTAGCTTTTAAAACCTCAGCATCAACGATTTTGTGATCACCTACATTGATAGTGTCTACAACCTCAAAGTCACATTGTTTTAGAGTATCGTAAAACCGTTGTGGATTGCCGATACCCGCTAGAGCACAGACACTGCAACCTTTTTGCAGATAATCCATTTCATGCTCTAAATGAGCAAAGGCTTTAAGACCCACAACTGGCTTTGGAACTAATGTCATTGAAGTGTATTTAAGATCATGACTTACGCCATTTACCACCACAAAATCAGCCTTATCTAAATGCCATTTACCTTCGCGTAATGGACCTGCGGGCAATAGCAGACCATTACCTAATAGTCTTTTACCGTCTAAGACCACAATCTCAATATCTCTGTCTAAAGAGTAATGTTGCAAACCGTCATCAGTTACAATCACGTCACAGCCTAAATGCTCTAGATATTGAGCACCACGCTCTCTTACAGGATCTACAGCAACTACAGCACTGTCACCTACAGACATTTTTATTAAAAGAGGTTCATCACCACACTGTTTTACATCAGTAGCAGTGTTTACTGTAAGTGGGTAGGAATCAGCTTTGCCTCGATAGCCTCGAGAGATTAAGCCAGGCTTATAGCCTAATTCTTTTAACTTTAATAAGAGTGCGATACATAAGGGCGTCTTACCGGTACCGCCTACAGAAATGCCACCTACCACAATGACAGGTGTTTTTAATTTTGTGGATTTAAAATAACCTTTTTTATAGCACTTACGTCTTAAAGAAGTTACTGCTCCAAACAAAGCTGTAAATGGTAAAAGAGGTGCCACAGCCAGGATATTTTTAGAGCTTAATTTTTGATACCAGACTTTATCTTCAAAAGACATATTAACCATCTATCAGGGATTTAAAGAATTTTTTAACAGGATCCATCTGCAATGGAGCAGGATCTCTTACCACCCAACGTTTAGCACTTTCATCAAGAACTAATCTGTAGGTTGTTCTAAGACTTGAAACTTCTTCTGTAATGGTAGAGCTCTCTAAGATCTCATCATCAATGCAGTCTAGCTTTTGAGACATCTTAATAGAGAAAGTAATATCAATGCACTTTTCTCCATCTTTTTCAAAGACTGTAGTTGAGTTGATAATGTCTTTAAGTTCAACAGTTCCTGCCTGAGCCTTAGACAATCCATAAAATGGAGTAGTCTGAATGGTTCGCAAAAGATCCTGATTATATTTGACGTTATAACCAAAGGCTCTTACTGAACCACGAAATGGAGCTGTAATAGTAAAAGAGTCCTCTGTGAGCTTTACAGCATTATGCTTTTCTAAGAGCTTTGCATAAGCAATCACTCTCTTTAGGTACTCGGTTTTACCTGCATAATTAGTTTCAGGATTCTTAGAATTGTATGGATCGACAATTACAAAAGGAGCTGAAACAGTTCCTTCTGTAACAGAGGAGCCAGGAAGTGCCATCCAAATGACTTGTTTTGATAACTCTGAGTTAATAGCTTCAGTTAAATTCTCAGATGAAGCAACAGACTTATCCTCACAACCACAAAGCAAAGTTGAGAAAACTAAAGTCAAGGCTAGAGTTTTTATAAAACCTAACATAGAGACTCCCACAATTAGTCTTTGTATAGCCCAAGATTTGTATGAAGAGGATCTGACATCATTCTATCTGAGATCAGAACTCCCTTCTGAATATGGCCTACACCTATAAACATCCCATCAGTTTTAATTTGTATAGTATCAGTATAGTCTAAAGAACAGCCTTCGAACTTACAGTTTTCAAGCTTACCCTGTCTTTGTCCCTGACATAAGAGCACTGCTTTATCGTAAGGTATGTCAATAGCTGGCAGATAACTCATAGCTTTATCAATTGGTATGAGTAAACTGTCCAATTCTGTAAAATCAGTAAAATCCTCACGCTTGTCTGCTAACTCCTGAATGTAATCAAGAGTATGCATAGTACCCTTTGGCAGACCATCAACTTCAATTCTTCGCAACATGGTTACATGAGCACCACAGCCTAAAGCCTGACCGATATCTTCAACTAAAGTTCTGATATATGTACCCTTAGAGCAGTAAACTTCAATGGTAAAAGAATCTTGTGTTTTTTCTAAGAGCTTGATGTAGAAGATCTCAACCTGTCTTTTTGGAACTTCAACTTCTTTACCAGAACGTGCGTATTTATATAAAGGTCTACCATCCACCTTAATAGCTGAGTACATTGGAGGTACCTGAGTAATAGTACCTATAAAAGTTTTCATCACCTCTTCAACTTTTGTGCATTCATCTGTAACTTGATTAGTCTGGATGACCTCTCCTTCGGCATCTCCAGTTGCTGTTACAATGCCTAATTTACCTGTTGCAATGTACTTTTTAGAACCTTCTAAAAAGTATGATGAGAATTTAGCAGCCTGTCCTAAACAGATTGGTAACAGACCTGAAGCTAAAGGATCAAGTGAACCTGTATGACCACCTTTATTAGCTCTGTAAATACCTCTTACCTTAGTTAGTGCCAGAGCTGAGCTGATACCTGATGGTTTGTCTAAAAGGAAAACACCATCAATATCTCTTTTAGGTGCGCGTCTTGATTTATCTGGAATTTGTTTATTGTTATCTTTCATGTTTTAGTTTTTGTAATAGCTATTTTTAATTTTTTTGAATATGCCGTTACATGATACTACATGAGCATGTTTATTTCTTTTTATTCGCAATAATTATCACGAATTTAGTCACAATTTCAGACAATTAGTGCTGTTTTCATTGTCTTGCTGTCTTAGTGATACTTGAAAATTTTTCTGATATTAGACGCTCTGTATTAAGGTACTGTCAAAAAATAGCAGTCTTACTGCTTGATAATTAAGTTCATTTTCTTTACAATGATTTTGCTCTATGGGGGTTTCGGTCCTCACGTACTCGATGAGAGTTCAACAGGTCAGGTCCGGAAGGAAGCAGCCAGGGTTCTTATTCGAGGTACCGTGATGTGGTTGAGCCCCCACCAATAATGAGTCTTTTCAGATATGAATTCAAATTCACTTGTCTATACCAACCTTCAAGATCTGATTGTTTCAGAACAGATTAACCGTGACAAATCACTTAAGGTGATGTCTTTTATCTTAAAACTTGAATCTCCACAAACTTGTGGCACTCCTTCAATCTATATGATAACAAGACCTAGAGGTTTTGGTCTGTCATTATTAACTAATGCAACTGATAGAATCATCAGACGAGAAAAAGACATTGTAGGTAAGATTGAAGATGAAGGTCTTTTAAAAGAATTACCTTATAGACATACCGTCTGTTTAGACTTTAAGAATTTTAAAGCCAAAACCCCAAAAGACTTCAGGCGAGGTCTCATTGATGTTTTACAGGAGCTGTTTTGGTTTCATCATATCGAAAGTCATTTCGATACCTATATGACACCAAAGGTTTATTTTACCAAGCTCTTAGAGTCACTTTACAAAAGACATCAAGAAAGTATGGCTATCATTATTGATAACTATGATAAGCCTTTAATGGTAGCTGCCATGATGGCTGATAAAGAAAAAGCAACTGAGGCTACCTGTACTTATCTTGATATGCTAAACGTCATAAGACACACTGACAAAGCTGTTAGATGGTGTCTGTTATCGGGGCACACCAAATTTGCTTTAGCCTCAGAGTATTCTGAAGGTTTACCTTTAGTTGAAGATCTGTCTTCAGATCCTTCATTTGAATCAATGTTTGGATTCACTAAAGAAGAAGTCAGGATCGTCTTTAAAAATCAGATTGAGAAATTTGCTAAAGCAAAAGAGTTAAGCCCAGAGAACTACCTTAATATTTTAGAGAAATGTTATGGTGGTTTCTGTTTTTCAGACAACCTTGTAAAGGTAATGTGCCCTGCTAGTATTTCACATCTGATGCAAAATCAGGGGCAGTTATATCCATATTCAGCATCTGGCAATTACACCTTCTTAAAATATGCTTTAAAGCATAAAAACAACGATCTCTCATGGCTGTATGGTAAAGACGGTCAAGATCCTTTATTTATCAGCAGCGTAGATAAATCTTTAGAAGGAAAGCAACTAGGTTCACTTTTAATTCAATTAGGCTTTGCAACCAGTTCTAAGGTCTTAGTGAACAATGATGAAGGTTATACTACCTGGCGTTATAGATTTGATTTTCCAAATTTAGATATGCGCAAAACCTTTGATATCATTACAGGTAAATGCGATCAGGAAGAGGCTAATATGCCTTTGTCTTTTGAGGAAGCAGAATCTTTAGGAGAACAGGAATGAGCGTAGCTTTTTTTGACATGGATGGCACTATTGTAGGAGGCGATACTAATGACATCAGTATTGGCGAATTTGTCAAAAGAGGAATTTCTGACAAGAGCATCATCAGCGCTTTAAACTCATTTGAACAGCAGTTTTATGAAGGCACACTAAATGTTTGTGACTTCTTAAAATTTGCTGTAAAACCTCTTGTAGGTATGGATAAAGACAAACTTTACAAGATCTTACATGACATTGTAAAAACAACTATCATTCCGGTTGTTTATCCTGGCGCTAAAAGAGCGATTAAGTTTCATAACGACAGACAAGATACTGTGGTTATTGTTACCTCTACTATGGATTATTTAGCTGAGCACATAGCAGAGCAACTTGATATCAAATATGTTATTGCCTCTCCAATGGAGAAAAAAGATGGTGTGCTGACAGGTGAAATTTGTGGCATTCCAGCTTTTCAAAAAGACAAAGTCACCAGAATCAACATGTTTTTAAAAGAGCATAACCTGTCACTTGAGGATTCTTATGGCTATGGTGATACTGTAAATGACGTGCCAATGCTGATGATGTGCACTCACCGCTTCGCTGTTAACCCAAATAAGATCTTACTTGAGTCTGATGATATTAAAGCGATGACTGTAGTTGACTGGAAAAAATAGAGTTGTAACATTCCTTTAATACGAGTGCTTAAATGCTTAGTCTTTGTTACTCGTACTCTATATTCCGTGCCTACTGTTTTTCCTTTTTTACAGATACAGAATTTAACTTTCCTTCTAAGGCTGAGATTGCATACTTAGCCTGTTCTTGAGGTAGTTTCTCTGATACTGTCTTATAGAACTTGTCATCATCCACTGAATAGAAACGTGGATGTTTTCTGTCAATAAATACCCTAGCAATCTGATCTTTATAGTAGTGGTGCTCAATCTTGTTCTTGACAACACCTGTAAAGAATCTTGGTTTCTTACTGCCACATTCTTTATATAAAATTGCAGATTTTTTAGGCTTTACAATCCTCTCAGAATTCTGAGAGCTCAAATCAAAGAGCACAATTGCATATGCCTCTACCACAATAGGATCATTATCTTCTCTTAACTTTGCTCTTATCATTCTAAAACGAACAACTCTTACAACGTACAAAGCAAGATACAGGATAACGAGGACAGATAAAAAGTAGAAATGGGCTTTATCAGGAAAGATACAGATATTGTCTGTAAAGTAAATTACAGACAACAAAATGAATAGAAGACAGAAGACATAGAAAGAAAGACCAAAACCTTTTTTACACATGGTATCCACCACGTTAATGTTAAAACGTACTCCTGCCTTTTGGAGGAAGGACTGCATATACACATTAGGTGGAAGGTTTTTCAAGTCTTTCTCCTATTAAATAGCTTAAAGCTTAACGATCTTTAACTTCTTCCCAGAACTTTTGTTCAAGATCATTATACAGTGTTTCAACCTCTTCGTTACCCTTTTGTGTGAAGAGACTTACTACAAAGATAACAGCTGAAGAAATGATGAAGCCTGGTACTAATGAATATAAGTCAAAGAACTTGCCAATTTCCCATACGATCACAGTAACAGCACCAGCAATCATACCCCAAATTGCGCCCTTTAAGGTCATCTTCTTCCAGAATACTGAGATTACAACAGTAGGACCGAAAGCAGCACCAAAACCTGCCCATGCATATGATACTAACTTTAAGATACCTGAATTTGGATCTAAAGCGATGATATAAGCAATAGCTGCTACTAATAACAGCATGAATCTGCCAATCCAAACCAACTCAGTCTGAGATGCATGAGGTCTTACTACTCTACGATAGAAGTCAGCAGTTAAAGTAGTTGATGCTACTAACAACTGGCAAGATAAGGTACTCATAATTGCAGCTAAGATAGCTGATAGTAAGATACCGGCAATCCATGGAGTAAATAAGGTCTGAGTTACGATAATGAAGATCTGCTCTGGGTTATCAACTGTTAACTCTGGGTGTTTAGCAGCAAAAGCTACACCATAGTAACCTACAGCTACAGCACCTAACAGACAGAAGATCATCCAGCTGATACTGATTCTACGAGCACCGCCCATACCGCGAACGGTAGCTGCTGCCATGAAACGAACCAGAATATGAGGCTGACCAACATAACCTAAGCCCCAGCCAGCTAAAGAGATAAGACCGATGATGGTAGTTCCCTTTAACATGTTAGCCATATCAGGAGCTTTTTGAGCTACTAACTCATTAGCCTCTGAAAATGAACCAACATCCAGAATAATGATGATAGGAGTGATAACTAAAGCAAAGATCATTAAAGATGCCTGAACAGCATCTGTCCAGCTTACAGCTAAGAAACCACCGATACATACGTAAAGAATAGTAGATACAGCGCCAATCAGTAAGGCATTCTCATAATCCATACCAAAGGTCTGTTGGAATAATCTAGCGCCTGATACCATGCCTGATGAACAGTAAACTACAGAGAAGATTAAGATGATGAAAGCTGCAATAACAGCTGTTAAACGTAACTTATCTTTAAATCTTGCAGCAAAGTAATCAGGTAAGGTTAGAGCATCTGATGCATTCTGGGTGAAAGAACGTAAACGTGCTGCTACGAATTTCCAGTTACACCATTGACCGATGGTAAGACCAATTGCAATCCATGCCTGGCTAATACCAGATACAAATAATGCTCCAGGTAAGCCCATTAAAAGCCAACCAGACATATCTGATGCACCAGCTGAAAGACCGGTGATCACACGACCTAATCTACGTCCGCCTAATACATAATCATTTAATGATGAAGTAGAGCGAGCGGCTACAATGCCGATGACAATCATGGCAAAAATGTAGACGATAAAAGTAGTTGTAGTTGTAAACATAATTAAACCAACATTTGTTAAAAGATGTGACTATTTTAACAAAATTTGCTTTTTTGACAGTAAGTTAATGAAAACAGGAGATTTATGCCCTATTAAGATCCACTTAACAGGACATAAAAAGCAATTTGATGAGAGTTAAAGCTTAGATCTTAGCTTGAGCTAAATATCTCTTTACGGCATCCTGCCATGTAGGTAAAGGTTTGAAGCCGTTTTTAACTAACTTTGATTTATCTAAACGAGAGTTAAATGGACGCTTTGCCTTAGACAGACCATATTCAGCTGTAGTTACAGGGATAACTTTGGTCTTTAAACCATACTGCTTATAGAACTCAACACAGAAGTCATACCATGAAATGTAACCACCTTCGTTAGTTGCATGATAGTAGCCATACTTCTCTGTCTCACACATATCAACTAATAATCTTGCCAAATCCAAGGTATAGGTAGGAGTACCAATCTGATCATTTACAACTTTAACAGTGTCATGGGTCTTACCTACATTAATCATGGTCTTAATGAAGTTCTTTCCATTAACACCAAATACCCAGGCAATTCTTACAATGAAGTACTTCTTTAAGGTACCAGATACAGCTAGCTCTCCATCTAACTTTGACTGACCGTAAACATTTAAAGGAGCATAATCCTTGCAATCTGGCTCCCATGGTTTATCACCTAAGCCATTGAATACGTAGTCTGTTGATAGGTATAACATCTTGCAATCAAGTTCTTTGCAAACTTTAGCAATATTAGCTGTACCGTCTACATTTACCTTTCTAACCAAATCTTCTTTTTCTTCGGCTAAATCAACTGCTGTCCAAGCTGCACAATGAATTACAGCATCAGGCTTTACTTTTGAAATAACTTCACGAACAGCATCTGCATCAGTAATATCAAGTTTTACATAAGGCATCGTTGTAACAGCAGTGCCGTCAGCTACACCTGAATATACGTCCTGAATGTCAGAGCCTACACCTTCATGACCTCTTGAATGCAACTCATTCATGACATCGTGACCGAGCTGACCGTTAACACCTGTTACAAAAAACTTCATATAAACTCCTTTTTTATGAGTTCTTATCTAAAACTTTACGTAAAAACTTTTTATGCTTTTAACCATGAACACAGTTAAAAGACATCAGAACTAGTAATTGTGCTCTTTTGTGAACATCTTTGGAGACAAAAACAGAGCCTGCAATACTGTAGACTTGTCATTTTCTAGTACCTGTCCCCACAAGAAATACTCATAACCAAAGCTAAGATCTGATGGCACCTTTACACCTTCAAAAGTTACAAAGATTGCCTTTTTAGACTCATCAGCAAATTCAAAAATATCATCTTCGAACTTTCTGACAAACTGACCTCTTAATAAGGCGTAATCACCAGCTTTTGCAGCCTTTTTAAGCCCAGCAATTGTGTTAGGTGGAGCTGGTTTTGGCATATGCTCTGGTGTAAGCGGATGCTCATGCTCATTTGCATTACATATGAAAGCAAAATTGCTTAAAACAAAAGCTGTTGCAATTAAATAAAAGTATCTTAGAAATTTCATCAAATAATCTTCAAATACTACCTGTAAATCTTAGCTAATTGCCACTATTATCAGAACTGTCAGTCTTTGTATCCTGATTATCTGCATTACTCTCTGAACTTTCTTTGCTCTTAGAGTTATTGTAATCAATCTCAATGTCTACAGGCTCTGGCATACCGCAGAATTTAGTAAATCTATTTAAAATAGCACAGAATAATTCTGTCTCTTTTAAAGTGTCATAAGCTGCACCATGAGCACAGTTCTGATCAAAATCAACCTTAGCTGCATAACAAGCTTTTTGCAGCACACTCTGACCTAAAACCAGCATTGATAAGGATGCTGTATCAATAACAGAGAATGGATGGAATGGTGATTTAGAAGCAGCCTTCAATCTATCTATTGCAGCAAAGATAAATGAGTGGTCAAAATGTGCGTTATGACCTACTAAAATTGCCCTCTTACAGCCCTGTTCTTTGAGCTTTTTCTTAATCGCTTTGAACATTGGTAACAGAGCATCTGACTCAGTCATAAGATTTCTGCTTTCATCAAAAGGATCAATATGTAAAAAATCAATATTCTTTTGGCAAATCTCAGAACCTTCAAAAGGTCTGATGTTAGCGCTAAAGATTTCGTCGGGTACGAATTGACCTTTTTCATCAATCTTTACGGTCATCATCGCAACTTCGATTAAAGCACTCTTTTTGGGCTCTAAACCTGCTGTTTCAACATCTACAACTACAGGTAAGAATCCTCTGAATCTGTCTTTGATGGTTAATTTATTAGATATATCTTCCATAACTGTATTTTGCTTAAGTTTTATTGTGACGATATTTTATGCCATAACGAACAAATTTCCAAAAATTTAGACCTAATTCTCTAATGAAAGTTCCAACAGTTCTTTCTTAATAAGAAACTCTAAAAAAAGAATAGCCATGATCTGTGAAGACAAACATAAAATTCAAAAATTAAGTAAACCTATCACACAAAAACAAAAAAAGTCTTTTTAAATCTTTAATCTAGTAGCAATTTACAGCTATAATTCATTCTATAAAAGATACAATTAAAAACTCTGTTTATGGCGCTATTTTTGCCATTAAAAGAAGTGGTTAAAGTCCACTTTAGCAAAAGTTGACATTAGTTAACAATGCGGCACGGCTTTTGCTAAAAACAGAATATTATAAATAATGATGTTTTATTGACTCTCAATTTACCTTATTGAGTGTTAATTGAATTACATCATGCATTTGCTTGCAAATAAATACGCATAGGTCAACTATGAAACTTAAGCATAAATTAATCGTTTCTTTAGCTGGTGGCTTTACAGTACTGGCCTCAGCACTATGTTTATATAATCAGACTGCCATATACGATAATGCGATAAAGACACAGTTTGAAAATCATGATGAGGTTTTAGGCATCCTAAGTTCATCTTTAGAGAACTATGCCACTTCAAATATTGAAAAAGAAAAACTCAACTTCATCAACAGTATTTCTAATGTTCAATATGAAGCTCTAGAAAAGTTTCACCAAACATACGACAAGCAAGATCTTTTAGATTTTGCTACATTCACCTATTTTGCCCAGTCAAATGCTACCAATCAGTTATTTGAAACATCTGTTGAATTACCAGATTCTGATAACTGTATGGCTATCTTGAATATTCCAAAGTCTTTTGAAGATGGTGTAAAAGACTCTTTAAAACAAAATGGCGTAAAACTTGATAACTACTGGTGTAAGTTATCTGAAGGTAAGAAGTTTGTAGGTTATAAGATTGAGAACGTCAATGACAAGAATTACCTCTATACCGAAAAGTTACAGCCTAATCAGATCTTTACCCCACTCTCATTTAAAGATGCTATTTCAAAGATCTCTTTAAACGATATTGTAAAAGACGGTAATTCAAAAATTACTGTGGTAGATGACAGCTTTAAAGTTGTAGCTTCAAGTGACAGTAAATTCAAAGCTGAAGATATTCCTGCCTCATTCTATAAAGATGCAAAAGTAAATAAACTGCAAACAGAGCTTTCTAATAATGATGACAGAGAAAAGCTCTGCACAATTAAGTACATCAAAGACTATGATGTATATGTAGTTGTAGAAACTATTAAAGGCAACATCATCAAGCCTGTTGTTTACTTTAACTTCATTATCCTGATCTTGAGTGCTCTGTTAGCATCATTACTCATTTTTGGATTCTTAAAATCTTTAGAAAAGATTTCAAGCTCATTAAATGCTATTACCAACAATGTAGATGTAATGGCCGCAAATGTGCTCTCTGGCAAAGCTAAGATGGATGAAATCACCGAAAAGATCGATCCTAGCAAGCAGAACTATGTAAAACTCAAGAAACTTACCGAATCATTAAATTCATTAGGACGTTCAATCTGTGAGAACGTAGCTTCAAAAGAACAGGAAATCGAGGATAAGGCCAAGAAAGAAACTCTTGAGGCAACAGAGAATGCAATCTACACTATGGTAAGTGATGTACACAAAGATCTGATGCCTGACGGTTCTGATATGCCTGCATCCAAGTTCTTGGATATTGCATCCTTCATTATGCCTTCTAAGAAGAAACCATCAGATTTCTACGATGTCTTTAGAGTAGATAAAGATAATATCGGTATTGTCTTTGGAGCATGTTCTAAGAGTGGCATTGCAGCAACCAACGCTATTACTCTGTGCACAAGCTTTATCAGAAAGTCATTTACAGAGGACAATAAACTACCTGGTGAGACTATCACTGATTTAAATCACATTCTGATGCAAAAGAAACGTGAGAACTTTACCATCTCAATTTTTGCCATGATCTTAAGTGAGTACACTGGTAACTTTATCTTCTCACAGGCAGGTTTAAGATCACCTATCGTTGTACACGAGCATAAGGGTCAGTCAGTAGAACCTGTAGAGACTCAGTTAGAGTTATGCTCAGATAAGCTAATCACCTATGTAAACTCAAAAGGCAAATTTACTTATCTTGACAGTATGATTTTTGCTGGAGCAGGCATCAAAGATGTAATAAACAAAGATAAAGAGCACTTTGGTCTTGAAAGAGTAATTGAAATCTCTGAAAAGAACGGCGAAAAGAGTGCTTATGATCAGTTAATTGCTCTTTATAAAGACAGCAAAGAGTTTAGTGAAGAAGCTGATAACGACCTTGACGTCTGTGGTATCGTCATCAAGAAGAATGCTATCAATAAAGAGTTCGATGACTAGCTAAGATAAAATCTTTTAAGAAAGATCAGAGTAAAATCTGAGCTTTTTAATTTGGGGTCTTCGACAAATTTGTACGGCACTGATTTAAAACCGATAAGATCAGGAAAATAGCAAGCTCTCTAAAAGAGAGTTAGCATAGATCTCATCTCCTCAAACTTATACAGCACATATAAAAAGAGCTCAGGATCTTTTATGATACTGAGCTCTTGAGAACAATCGAAATTTACTTCTGATTTTTCTCTTTTAAGAGATCACGGATTTCTCTTAATAACACAATATTCTCAGGCTCTGGAGCAGCTGCATTCTCATCTGACTCATCCTTTAAAACTTTGTGCTTTAAATTGATGATGATCTTAATGCAGATAAAGATAGCAAAAGCTACGATGATAAAGTCTAAGACGTTCTGTAAGAAAACTCCATAAGTTAGAACGATACCTGGAGCATCATCAGTCTTATCTTTTAAAGTGAAAGCAAGATCTTTTAGATCGATACTACCTACAAATAGACCGATTACAGGCATGATGATATCAGCAACTAAAGATGACACAATTTTGCCAAATGCAGTACCGATAACCACACCGATTGCCATGTCCATTACATTACCTTTTACAGCAAAGTTCTGGAATTCTTTTAAAAAGGATGTTCCCTTCTTTACAAGATTGTTCATATAGCTAACCTCTATGTCAAAATAATCATTTTTGTCAAAATAATCTTTGTAAAAGCTATTGTTATAAATTACTAAAAAAGCAATTATCGTTTATATCGGGTCTTGGCGTTGAATTCTTTAAATTCAACTGAAAAATTAACAGCACCTTCTTTATAGGTAGTCTCAAGAGTTGATTTTAATTTCTCTGCCTGTTCTTTATCTGATACAAAACGAGCCCAAGTTTTAGTATTTGGCTCAAATCTGAATTCAAGTCTCTTTAAATCCTGATTGATGCTAAAGGTATTACCCTGAATGATTACTTTAATGCTTGGAGTTAGGGCACTCTTTACTAATGCACCAAAAGCATCATTTCTTACATACATTACCCAGAGTAGAGCTAAACAGTCTACATATGCTCTGTGAGCTTCATAGAAATAGCCTAAGAAGGTATTTAAATATTCTAACTTGGCTCCTGGGAAACCTAAGGCTTTCCATGGAACCTCTTTTAAAGAGCAAGCCCATGAAAGATTGGTTAATGTTGAGAATCTCTTTTCAAAGAAAGGTCTGTCAAAAGCAGCATTGTGAGCTACGATTAAAGGACGACCTGATAAGAAGTTAGCAACCATTTCATCATCAAAGCATCTACCTGCTACCATCTCATCAGTAATATGGGTTAAAGCGACAATCTCAGGTGGAATTGCCTCATGAGGATCTTCAAACTCATCATAGTAGCGATCTACAGAGATTAAAAGCTTTCTTTCTAGTGAGAAAGTTGCCTTTACCATACCTAATTCAATGATCTTGTTTTTAGAAGGATCCATACCAGTAGTTTCAGTATCAAGAAACACTACTGAATATAATTTCTCGCCTTGTACAGGTTCATTAAGTTTTATCGGAAAATGAGTATCTACGCCTTCAATAGTAAGAGGGATCTTCTCTAAAAGACGGTAATTTTCAGGATGTGCTCTGATATTGTCTATCATGCTGAGCGGGAATAGATCTTCGTTTGCCATATATAAAACTCAATAAATTAAACTAATCTAATTTGTAACTACTCAGAACCTACCCTAAAACGATCTCAGCCTTACCATTAAAAGCAGAGGTTAGAGCTTCAAAAGCATCTATACCTTGTTTCCTAGCTGTGCTGAGGTAGGATGTGATCGTTAGGTAGGTCTGAGCTCCTTTAA
>JBNMJE010000028.1:0-20178 GCA_050873645.1 Succinivibrio sp.
AAATATAGAACTAAAACATAAGAACTGTTGATGCTTGTTAAAGGTATATGTTTGTTAAAGAAAGCGCTTTATAACAGGCAAATTTCATCAAATAACAGTTTTAGTAAAACAAGCGAAGCTTGTTTTTAGAGAATTAAATCAAGGAGAGAGTATGCGTATCCTGGTAGTTGAAGACGATCCTTTAATTTCCAAGGCAATTGAGTCAGGTCTAAAATCTAGTGCCTATGCTGTTGACTGTATCGCTGACGGTAATCAGGCTCAGTATGCACCTAAAGATATTAGCTATGACTGCATTCTTTTAGATTTAGGCTTGCCAGGTATTGACGGTGTGCAACTGTTAAAGATGTGGCGAAGCGAGAATATCTCCACTCCTGTAATTATTATCACTGCTCGTGACGGACTTGATGACAGAGTTTTAGGTCTTGATATCGGTGCTGACGATTATGTGGTTAAGCCATTTGATCTTGTAGAGCTTTTAGCAAGAATAAGAGCTGTTACTCGCAGATCAACCGTATCAAAAGATACTGTGATGATGTCAAATGGCGCTTTGACATTAGATCCTGTAACTCATGAAGTAAAGGTAAAAGGTGAGGATGGTAATGAATCTGTTCAACCTTTAACTTCAAGAGAATATGCTCTTTTAGAAGCTCTATTACGCCGTCCAGGTGCTGTATTATCACGTGAAGCTATTGAGGATAAGATCTACGCTTTTGGTGAAGAAGTTGAATCAAATGCAGTTGAATTTATCATTCACAATCTAAGAAAGAAGGTTGGTGCTTCTAATATTAAAAACGTCAGAGGTGTGGGTTGGAAAGTCGTCAAAGGAAACTAATCCGTTCCTTACGTTTTAAGCTGTGCATCGTTTTAGCTTGTATAGGCATTCTCTATACAGGCTTTAGTTGCTATCGCTCCTACAACAAAGCCATGAATGAGATTGGCTTTTATGTAGATGAGGAGTTAGCGCAGATTGCAGGCGTCATCATCAACTATGACATGATGTTGCCTAAGTCTTGGGAAGGACCTAATTTCAGACGACGTCTGTTCCGTGACTTTAAAGGCAATCTGATGTTGCGCCATGAGTTAGAACGTTCTTTCCTCCCAATTCCTTCTTTAAATGATCTCTTTGATAAGCATCAGGAGATCATCATCGCACCTGTCTATGCTCAGCCAGGTGAGACCTTCTATTTTCCTGTAGGTATTGATGACGGTCTGTATTCAGTTTTAATTAACGACAGACGTGTAAGAGCTTATGTAGCCACCAATAAAGCAGGTGTCAGGTTCGTAGTAGCAAGACCATTTGAGCTTATGGAAGCTTTGGTAAACCAGGCTTTAATCAGCTCCTTGTTTGAGTTCTTACTGTTAGTTGCTATCTACATTCCATGCGTGATCTTATTTGTAAATGTCATGTTCTTACCAGTAAAGCGTCTGGCTAAAGAACTTGATATGCGCCGAGAGAGTGACTTAACCCCTGTAACTGGACATACACTACCATCTGAGCTTGATGTTTTTATTGATTCTATTAACCGCCTCTTTAATAAGACTGCAGGTGCTTTGCAAAACGAGCGCAGATTTATCGCTGATGCTGCTCATGAAATGAGAACTCCTCTTACAGCTATCTCTTTGCAGGCTCAGGCTTTAAAAGAGGATATCCTACCAAAGGATGAAGCTGAAAAGGTTCATCAGTTAAAACTTGCAATCTCACGTCAAAGAAAATTAACTAATGATCTTTTAGCTTATGCTCGCTCTCAATGCGGTCGTGAACTTCACTACTCAAACTTTGATGTAAAGTCACTGTTCGTTGAAATCATTGATGACTTAGGTTCATTAGCTGATGACAATGATATTGATTTAGGTCTAGTAGGTAACTGTGCTATCTCTCTGTACTCAGACAGATCAAGCGTAAAGACTGTGATCTCAAATCTTGTAAGTAATTCATTAAAGTACACTCCAAAAGGTGGACAGTGTGATTTAAGCTGTGTAAAACATGATCATGAAATTACTATCTTTGTAGAAGACACAGGTCCAGGTCTTTCTCAAGAAGATCTAACCAAAGTATTCAACGCTTTCTACAGAGTAGGTGGAGATACAGCTAAGATTGAAGGCACAGGTTTAGGTCTGTCCATTGTAAAATCAGCCTGTGATGAAATTGGAGCAAAAATAGCTTTAGAGAACCGCAAAGAAGGTGGTTTACGAGCTAAGGTTACCTTTAAATTAAGCTCGTGACATCCAGATAACAAGATATTCAAAAACGTTTAAAGAATGTCTCATTGTGTTGAGGGTAGACAGTAGAGTATTAAAAAGTGATGACATAGCTTTGATTACGTCAAAAAATTTCAGATAAGATAATATTTCCTTTACTCTGATTGTCTTTAGCTTTTGTTGATAGTTTACTGCTTGAAGCTTCTAATTTACTAATGTCAGGTTCTTCTGTTTTGTTCTCTGACTTATCAACGTTATCACTGTAACCTATAATTTTAGCTTTAGCCTTTTTAAATTCAGTTTCATTGAGAAATCCGTCTCTATACATTTTGATTAAAGACTCAAGAGCGCCTATATCTTTAGAATTATCGTTTGCGTCCATACCAGTATCCAAAGTGTAAGAAAAATATTAATAGATTTTATAGAAGATTTAATTTACTTTACAGAATAAAGCTTTTTAAACTAGAGAAATGGAATGTTGATCATTTATTTGAAATCGAAAGTTCACTAGATCAATGGCGAGTGATGTCAGTGCTAGAGTATTGGTTTTCCTCCAATACTCAGCTATTGAGATGCGGTCATGCAATTTGTAGTTGCGAGATAGGAGTAGAATCAAAATGATATGGGGATTATTGGGAGCTTTTGTATGCCTAATTGCTCTTCTTTTAGTTGCAGCATACGAATAGCGATCTAGTTACTTTTCAGCTTATCTTTTGAGCTCTTGGAAAGTAAAGTCTCTTCTTTTTATTGAATCAGAAGGTGTCTCTCTACTCAAAGAAAGAAAATAATCCTTGATGTAAGAAGGAAAGAAGTATGCTCTTTGGAATTCTAGGAACTATAGGCTGTCTTGTAGCTTTATATCTTGTTGTAAAGTATGACAGGTAGTGACACATCTTTTAGATGTGTCCTAGTTGACTTTTGTCCTATTCTTTATCTGTGTCTTCTTGCTTTAGCTTATCTTGGTATTCAAAGAGTTCACTAAGATCAAGTTTGAACTTGCTGTTCTCTGCATTGCTTTTATTTGTTAACTGTTTCTTTTTAAGAAACATTACCATGTACCATGGAAGATAAACTACGTTATCTTCTGTTTCTACATTACCTGAGCATAGAACATATGCTTGGTTGAGATTCCACTCTTTTTCTTTTAGAACGTTATTAAGAGCATTGTGCTTTTTATAATCTTTGCCTGATTTGATCTCTAAAGGAATAACTTGTCTGTCATCCTCTAGCAGAAAGTCTACTTCGCCTCTTTTTAAAGAGTCATAGTAGTAAAGGGAGTATCCGTTTACTTTTAACTGCTGTGCTATTACGTTTTCTAAAATTCCACCTAGGTTGATACCTAGGTCACCTGTAAGAATTTCAAATTGTACGTTGCCTTGACAGGTTGCACACAAAAGTCCTGTATCAGATAAGAAAAGCTTGAATACCGAGCGCTTTTCATTAAGTTTTAAAGGAAAAGTACAAGCATTCACGTTATAGCAGGGTAGTGCAACACCAGCATCTGATAACCATACAAAACTATTCTCATAACGATTTAAGCGAGCATTTTTGTTGATATTTGTAAGCACAAAGCGTCTGTTTTTAGCTTCAAGTTCACTTGGTAGTGCATCAAAGATGTCATGGATCTTGTCTTTACCTGTATAGGCATATTTAGTAATGTCCATGCGGTATTGTTCAAGAATGTTCTTTTGAATGTTAACAACTTTTGCTATGTCACTGTCCTCTAAATAAGAGCTGACAGCAGCAGGCATACCACCTACAACCAGATATGAGTTAAAGATCTTACAAAAGCTTCTGTGCAGAACTTTATCTACAGGAGTTCGTTCTATAAAATGTTTTTCTAATCTATCGATTACTGATTTATCAACACCTAAAGCTAATGCATACTCCTCAAGATCAAGAGGGTACATGGTGATGTGCTCTTCAAACCCCACCGGAAGAGAAGGAACTTCTTTAGTTCTTACTCCGAGCAATGATCCTGATTCTATATAGTCATACTTACCGTCTTCAACTAAGGTTTTGATAGCAAGTCTAGCATTAGGGCAATCCTGTATCTCATCTAAAAAGATAAGGGTATCGCCTTTAACTAATTCTTTACCACAGTAAGATGAGAGCTTTGAAATAATTGATGACACTGAAAGATCGTCTTCAAAGATAAGCTTTTGCTCTGGATGCAGAGCAAAGTTCAATTCAACAAATACAGAGTAATTGTTTTTTGCAAAGTATCTTACCAGGGTTGTCTTACCAACCTGACGAGCTCCAGAAATACAAAGAGCTACCTTGTGCTTATTGTTTTTCCAGTCTAAAAGGTACTGATAGAGCTTTCTTTGTAACATGCTAATTTCCTGAGCGCGGTAAAAGTAAATGCTGTTTGTAACAAATAATGAGTACTAATACAGATTATCTGTAACAATATTTGCTATAAAATATCTTGTATTTGTAACATTATTATAGAATTTTATAAGCTAATTTGTAACAAAATTATGTAACAAAATTGCAAAACAAAACCTAGCTATCAATTAGCAGCTAACTTACATCAAGCACCAACCTTTAATTTTGCAATCTGTCCAGGAGACTTTTAATAATCAGTGAAAACTATTTCATTGAAGCTAATCTGTTTTAAACTTAAACCAACTTACTTTGCCTACCTTTCTTAGCACCACCATTCTTAGACCTATCCTTCAGATCTACTAGCCCTTACATGCTTTTACTAACGAAAAATAGCGCTTTGTGCTATTATTACAGTATTCAAAACAACAACGAACCTATATAAAAATCAATTCAAAAGATTTATTTCAAAGCATAAAAAGATTCATATGTCAGACAATGTAAAAGATTATTCAGGCGCTTCCATTGAAGTATTAAAAGGTCTAGAACCAGTTAGAAGAAGACCTGGTATGTATACTGATACTACAAATCCAAATCATTTGGGTATGGAAGTTATCGATAACAGTGTTGATGAGGCTGTAGCTGGTTTTGCCAATAAGATTGATGTCGTTTTATACGAGGATGAATCTTTAGAGGTAACCGATAACGGTCGTGGTATGCCTGTTGATTTACATCCTGAAGAAAAGATCCCTGCAATTGAGCTTATCTTAACTAAGTTGCATGCAGGTGGTAAGTTCAATTCTGATTCTTACAAATTCTCAGGCGGTCTGCATGGTGTAGGTGTTTCCGTTGTAAATGCTTTATCAAAGAAGTTAATTGCAACTGTAAAAAGAGGTGGTATTGTCTATCAGATCACCTATGAAGGTGGCAATAAGACTCAGGAATTAACTCAAATCGGTACCTGTGCTAAAAAGGATACCGGTACCTCTGTACACTTCTGGCCAGATGCACCATATTTTGATGAACCAAAGTTTAATGTTGCTCTTTTAAAACACCTTCTAAAAGCCAAAGCTGTTTTATGTGAAGGCCTTACCATCAATTTTGAAGATAAGATTAGAAACACCACAGAGAGCTGGTCTTACAGTGGTAACTTACAAAACTACATGGTATCTCAAACTGAAGGCAGAACCATTGAACCTAATCCACCATTCTACGGTCAGGTAAAAGGTGAGGATGAGGAATTAGAATGGGCTGTAGCCTGGGAGTTAGAAGGCTCTGGAGCTCATACCATTGGTGAGTCATTTGTAAACTTAATTCCAACTGTTGAAGGTGGTACCCACGTCAACGGTTTTAGAGCAGGTTTAACTGATGCTATAAAAGAGTTCTGTGACTTACAGAATCTCTTACCTCGTAATTTAAAGATCACCGCAGATGACGTATGGTCACACTGCTCATACGTATTATCTTTAAAGATGCGTGATCCTCAGTTTGCTGGACAAACTAAAGAGAAACTCTCATCAAGACATATTGCTTCAATTGTACAGGGCATCGTTTCAGACAGATTCTCACTGTGGCTAAACTCAAATGTTAATACTGCTAAGATTATTGCTAATACCATTATTGAAGCAGCTAAAGACAGAGAAAGTACAGCTAAAGTTGTAGAGCGTAAAAAGACCACACGTGGTCCTGCGCTCCCTGGCAAACTTACAGATTGCACTTCATCCGATCCTAGCCGTTGCGAACTCTTTATTGTAGAGGGTGACTCAGCAGGTGGTTCTGCTCGTCAGGCAAGAGATTCTAGCTATCAGGCAATCCTGCCACTGCGCGGTAAGATTTTAAATACATGGGAGACTTCAGCTTCAAAAGCTATGGAGTCTGAAGAAATACGTGCTATCTCAATTGCAATAGGTGTAGAACCTGATGCTGACACTCTAGATGGTCTTCGTTATGACAAGATCTGCATCTTAGCTGATGCTGATTGTGACGGTCTGCATATTGGTACTCTATTGTGCTGTCTGTTTGTAAAACACTTTACAAGACTGGTAAGAGAAGGTCATATCTATGTAGCTTGTCCTCCATTATTCAGAATTGATGCAGGCAAATACAAAGAGTATGCAATTGATGAAGCTGAGCTTGATGTAAAGCAAAAGCAATTCTTAAGAAAAGGTATTAAAAAGGACAATATTAAGATCCAGCGTTTCAAGGGATTAGGTGAGATGAACCCTGATCAGTTACGTGAGACTACACTAGCTCCTGAATCAAGACGTCTAAAGAAGTTAACCTTAACTTCAGATGCTGATGAGAATACCTTTGCAATTATGGATCTTTTGTTATCTCAAAAGAGAGCTGCTGACAGACGTCAGTGGATTGAGGATAACGGCGATAAAGCAGAGATGATTGACTAGCCTATGGCAGATAGCGACGACAAAACAGAACAACCGACTAGTAAAAAACTAGACGACGCCAGAAAGAAAGGTCAGGTGCCTCGTTCTAAAGAGGCAGGAACTTTCTTTGTTCTGTTAGCAGGAGTCTTATCTATCTGGGCATTCTCCTCCTTTTTAGGAAAGGGTATGCGCCAGATCATGTTAAACAGTTTTACCTTAACTCGAGAACAGATCTTTTCTGAAGACGAAAGTCGGCGTCTTTTTGTCGAAAATCTTTTAGATATTGCAATTCCCTTAATTGGTATTTCTTTTGTAGTCTTTGTCTGCGCAATTGCAGGCTCAATCTTTATTGGTGGATACAATTTCTCTAAAGAAGCCCTACAACCAAAATTCAGTAAATTAAATCCAATTAAAGGTATTGGCAGAATATTTTCACTAAACGCTATCGTAGAACTTGTAAAAGGTATCTTTAAAGTAGCTTTCATCGGATCGTTCTGTTACTTTGCTCTCTCTGGCCGTATGGCTGAGGTTATGAGCTTATCTTATATCGATCCTATAGGCTCTATTCGTCAGGCGATAAAACTTCTGTTCCAGTTCATGGTGATTATTGTCTGCTCACTCTGCCCAATTGTTTTACTTGACGTTCCATACCAAAAATGGAACTACATCAAACAATTGCGTATGAGTAAGCAGGAAATTAAAGATGAATTTAAGGATACTGAAGGAAACCCACAGATTAAAGGTAAGATTAAACAGCTTCAATATCAGATGGCAGCCCGTCGTATGATGAAGAAAGTCCCTGAGGCTGATGTGGTTGTAACTAACCCTACTCATTATGCTGTAGCACTAAAATATGATCCTAATGGCACTACTGCGCCACTAGTAGTTGCAAAAGGTGTAGATGAGATTGCCGAAAAAATTAAGGAAATTGCCAGAGAATCTGAAGTTCCTGTCATTCCTCTGCCTCCTTTGGCCCGTTCTTTATACTATACAACCGATCTTGACTGTGAAATCCCACGTGGCTTATTTAAGGCTGTGGCTCAAGTTTTAGCTTGGGTAATGGGTATGAAATCTTTCAAGGAAGGAAAGAACAAACAGCGACCACGTGATCTGGATATGAATTTGCCAATTCCAGATGAGCTAAAATTCTAAAAAGTGAGTTTTAAGTTTAATATTGTGTAATAATCAGAATATGAACAGCGTTTTTTGCTCTGTTATAATGGCTTCACTGGGAGTTAATGAGGAAATTATTTTATGGTAACTAAAAATACCCCAAAGAAAGCTGCTACCAAAACTAGTAACAGCAAAGTAACTGCATCTACAACTAACTACAAGGCAAATGTAGAGAAGTTCAAAGAGTCAGTTTTAAATCATCTGCGTACCACAATCGGTACCTCTCCAGCAAAGGCTAGCAAATTAGCTTGGTGGCAGGCTGTAGTAGCAACTTGCAACGAGGATATCTTCGGTCGTCTAACCGATACCCAAGAAACTCATGCTAAGAATGACACCCGCGCTGTTCACTATTTATCAGCAGAATTCTTAATGGGCAGATTGACAATCAACAATCTGACCAACCTAGAGAAGTTCGATATTGCACGTGATGCATTAAAAGAACTTGGTCTAGATATCAATGAAGTTTGTGAAGAAGAGCCTGATATGGCTTTAGGTAACGGCGGTTTAGGTCGTCTAGCTGCTTGCTTCATGGACTCACTTGCAACCTGCAACTATCCATGTGTAGGTTATGGTATTCACTATGAGAACGGTCTGTTCCGTCAGGAAATTCGTGGCGGCAAGCAGGTTGAGCGTCCAGATTCATGGCGTGAGTACGGTTGCCCATGGGAAGTATGTCGTCCAGAGTCAGTTCAGAACGTACCACTAGGTGGTTATGTTGATACACAGACCGCTCCTGATGGCACTGTAAGCTCAGTATGGCATCCATCTAGCATCATCAAAGGTGTGCCTTGGGATATCCCTGTAGTAGGCTACCGTGGTTCTTCAGTTGCAATTTTACGTCTGTGGGAGTCACGTTCTACAGAGCAGTTCAACTGGGACGTATTCAACGCAGGTGGTTACGTTGATGCTCAGGCTGAAAAGTCATTAGCTGAGACCGTTTCAAAGGTTCTATATCCTAACGACTCAACTGAGGCTGGTAAGGAATTACGTTTAACTCAGCAGTACTTCTTCTGCGCATGTTCATTACGTGATATCTTACGTCGTTACAATCGTTCACATCATCACGATTATTCTGAGTTTGCAAAGAAGATCGTTATCCAGTTAAACGATACTCATCCTACAATTGCAATCCCTGAGTTAATGAGATTGTTAATCGATGAGGAAGGCTTATCATTTGATGCTGCTTGGGACATCACTTCAAAGACCTTCAACTACACCAACCACACTCTATTACCAGAAGCATTAGAGAAGTGGCCTGTATACATCTTTGAGAAGTTATTACCACGTCACTTACAGATCATCTATGAGATCAACTACCGCTTCTTAAACGGTATCGTTGAGCACATGTGGCCAGGTAACAATGAGATGAAGGCAAAGCTTTCAATCATTGAAGAAGGTCCATGCCGTAAGGTTCGTATGGCTAACCTGTGCGTAATCACTTCAGGCAAGGTTAATGGTGTTGCTAAGATCCACTCTAAGTTAGTTAAAGAGGATCTGTTCCCAGAGTACAACATGTTATGGCCTACCAAGTTCTGCAACGTAACAAACGGTGTAACTCCACGTCGTTGGTTATTAGCATGCAACAAGGGCTTAGCAGAGTTATACAACGAGGTTAGCGGTAAGGATTGGCCTTTACACTTAGACTTATGTGATAAGTTAAAGGACTACGCTGATAAGAAAGACTACCAAGAGCGCTTCATGCAGATTAAGCATGACAACAAGATTGTTTTAGCTAAGACCATTAAGGAATTAGTTGGCGTTGATGTTGATCCTAACGCAATGTTCGATGTTCAGGTAAAGCGTCTGCACGAGTATAAGAGACAGCACTTAAATCTTTTATACATCATGTCTCTATACAAGAGCTTATTAGAGAACCCTGATCAGGATATCGTACCTCAGGTATTTATCTTCGGTGCAAAGGCAGCTCCTGCTTACACCTTAGCTAAAGACATCATTTACGCTATCAACGCTGTTGGTAACAAGATCAACAACGACTTACGTATCAAGGGCAAGTTAAAGGTAGTATTCTTACCTAACTACCGCGTAAGCTTAGCTGAGAAGATCATTCCAGCTGCTGATATCTCAGAGCAGATTTCAACTGCAGGTTATGAGGCTTCAGGTACTTCTAACATGAAGTTTGCAATGAACGGTGCTTTAACCTTAGGTACTATGGACGGTGCAAACATCGAAATCGTTGAGAAGGCTGGTATCGAGAACAACTTCATCTTCGGTTTATCAGTTGAAGAAGTTCAGGAATTAAAGGCTAAGGGCTACAATTCATGGGATTACTACAATGCAAACCATGAGTTAAAGTCAATCATCGATTGGTTAGATACTGATTACTTCACACCAGGTGAGCCAGGTGCATTATCATCAATCAAGAACTCACTGTTAAACTTAGGCGATCCATTCTTAGTATTAGCAGACTTTGCTTCATACAAGGATGCTCACCAGAGAGCACAGCAGATGTTCAAGGATAAGGCTCGTTGGGCAAAGGCTGCAATGATCAACTCTGCAACTATGGGTATCTTCAGTTCAGACAGATCAATGCACGACTATGCTCGTGACATCTGGAACTTAAAGAGCTTAAACATCGAGAACAAATAATCGATAATAAGCAACTTAAGTTGTAAATAAGAATTAAGCCCCTCAAGCTAGAAATGGTTTGGGGGCTTTTGTTTTGGTATTGCTAATACTATTGAAAGCGCAAAATTAGAACTTAAAATATGGTTTTACAATAGAATTTGACAAAAAGGGGCTCTATTCCCAGTCCTCACCATATCCTCAGCACGATTCTCTGCGCAACCTCATTTTCTTACATAACTTTGAGCTGACCATTCTCTGCTTATACATGCCCTTTATAAGATTTTTTATCAAAACTCTCTAAAAATTGCATTTTTTGCCACTAATTAAGCAGGTGCTTCCAAAACACATGAGAGCATAAGCATCTTATTTATTTTAATTGCTATAATAAAGGAGATGCCAAAATCATGAATAAGCATGTTAATTCAAGAGAGAAATTTATGTTTGTCAATGTTGATAATCGCCTCTTTCAAATAGTAAGAAACTCTGAGTATGTAGATAAGTCAGAGTTAATTACCTTAACTAATCAGGTTATCGACACCGAAGATCGTTTTATTTGTGTCACAAGACCAAGACGTTTTGGTAAGAGCGTTACGGTTAAAATGCTTAATGCTTACTACTCAAAAGGCTGTGATTCAAAGGCATTATTCTCTGATTTAAAAATAGCCTCCTCTCCTGATTTTGAAAAGCATCTAAATCAGCATGATGTCTTATATTTGGATATGATGAAATTTTCGGATAACAAAGACAATGGAAACAGGTATCTTGAGAATTTAGATAATGATGTTGTCTCAGAATTAAAAGATACTTATCCTGAATGCTTTGACAAAGATAAGGATTATTCCTTGTCAGAAGCTATTTTCTGTTTAAAAAAGGAATTTATCTTTATTATAGATGAATGGGATTTTGTCTTTAGAGAATACCCAAACAACTTACAACTACATAAAAATTTCATTAACCTTTTAAGAGATTTGTTTAAAGGGGTTGGTGAGAGTTTTGTTGAATTAGTTTACATGACAGGTATTTTACCTATCGCAAGGTACAACACCCAGTCTGCTTTAAACAACTTTAATGAATATACAATATTAAAATCAAGTAACTACTCTCAATACTATGGCTTTACAGAAAATGAAGTAAAGACACTGTGTGAAAAATATCAGCTTGATTTTGAAACAGCTAAATTCTGGTATAACGGCTATAAAGTTGGCGAATATGAAATCTATAATCCTAATTCAATCAAAAAACTGATAACACGCAGGGAATTCCAAAGCTACTGGCCAGATACATCAGCTTATGATCTTGTAAAAGAAGCTATCAATCTGAATTTTGAAGGATTAAAAGACGACATTATTAAACTCTGTTCTGGTGACACTATCTCAATTTCTCGAACAGAGATTCAAAGTTACAATACAGCAGATCTAAATTTTAAAAATAAAGTAGCAATCTATATTTATCTGGTCCATTTAGGCTACCTCGGTTGTAACCTAAAAGAAGCCTCAATCTACGTTCCTAACGAGGAAACTAGAGTTGAACTTTTAAATTCAGTAAAAGAAAATCACTGGCCTAAATTTGAGTCTGCTTTAAAGCTCTCTGAACAAGTAGTGGCTGCTACTTACAATAAAGATTCAGAAACAGTAGCCAATCTGCTTTCAAAAATTCATGAGGATAAAGTACCAGCTCTTGAGTACAACAATGAAAGTGCTTTACGTTATGTAGTTTTAATGGCATACCTTGCAACAGAAAGAGAATACTTGGCTCCTTTAAATGAGTTCCCAACAGGAAAAGGTTTTGCTGATATTGTCTATCTACCAATGTCTGCTAATGATAAAGATAAACCTGCCTTAATAATTGAGCTTAAAAAGGATGCAAGCGCTAAGGTAGCACTTGAGCAGATAAAAGAGCGTGACTATGTTTCAAGAGTAAAAGAGTACACTGACAACATTCTTTTAATCGGCATTAACTACGACTCTAAAACCAAGCAACACTCATGTGTAATTGAGGAATATCAAAATTAGGAAAGTAGTAAGGCCTAATGCCTTACTTAACTGTACTTTTCTTGCAGCAACACTTTTACTTAATAACCTGTCTTTTGCAGAAGAGCTTTTTAATTGAAGGCTCTTGAAGTCAAGAGTGTTGTCTGTGATACTTGTGAGATCGGTAAGTGAGAGCATTTGCGTGATCTCACTGTGTGATTAGTCTCACAAATCTGTACATAATTGCATTTTTCTTGATGTCTTTAAAATTGCCTGTAAAGGCTCTTTAAAAGCCCATAGTGAGATGCTCTTTTTACGGCTTTACTTTTGTCATTTTTCTAAGTCATCGAACTGTACCGATCTGCAATCGATCTTTACAGATCATCTGAGTATGAGTTTGCACTTGCAAAGTAGCACCAGATAAGGCTCTCAAAATGGCTTTGCTATAATACTTGTATAGAATTTTATAAGGATTGTAGCAGTGGAACATCAGACACTAAAAGACAGATTCAGAGACATCTCTGAGAAACTGGAAAAAGCAGTTTCTCACGATCCTGCATTATCTGCACTTGTCAGTGTATTGATGACTCTGTTCGAAACATTATCAGATATGTTCGCAAAGCAAGGTGTGCAGTTAGTTTTACAGGGGGAACAGCTGTCCAACCTTAACAAGCAATTAGCTATACAGATTGAGCAAAATGCAGAACAAAAGGTTACCATCGATAAGCTAATGGCTTTAATAGACACGCTCAATATAAGGTTAGGAAACAGAACCTTAACCACCAAGAAACTGAGTGATGAGAATATCAATGGTAAGAAGAGTGAAAAGAAGAAAGGTATAGATTCCTCCAGTAAAGAGAAGAAGACTAAAGCAACAAAATCTTCTCTGATGTCTTAGATAGTTTGATGCCATGGAATATGGCTTAATTTAAGATCTGAAAAAGTTTATTTAAGACCATTTACCAATTTACTAAAATCAGCTGAACTTAAAATCCATTGAATCTTTTTCTTTTCTGCAAGCTTACCTGCTACTAAAACAACACAATTTTGCTTTAAGGATAGGTAATTGAATATGGCCAGTTCATGATACCGCCCATATCAAGTACGTAGTAGTAACCTAGAGCTACTAACTTTTTAGCAGCATCTTTGGTTCTACGACCAGTTCTGCAGTAGATGATGATAGGTTTAGCTACATCAGGTGCAATCTTTGAAGCTGTTTCCTTATTGATGTCATTTACAGATAAGTTTACAGCAGGAGGAATAAAACCACTGTCATATTCCTCTTTTTCTCTGACATCAATTAACAGACATTGTCCAGAATCAATTAGAGCACGAGCTGTAGGGTAGTTGATCTCGGTAATGCCTGGATTTATGGTAAATGACTGTTCTGCCATTTTAAATTCCTGTTAATACTTAACTTTGAGCTTTGATCTTTTTAACAATTGAAGTAGTAGAGCAACCATCCACAAATGGAATGATGATAACTTTACCGCCGTTTGCTAATACTTCTTTATGTCCTGCAATCTCTTCAACCTTGTAGTCACCGCCTTTAA
The DNA here is from genome assembly GCA_050873645.1 of Succinivibrio sp. GTDB lineage: Bacteria > Pseudomonadota > Gammaproteobacteria > Enterobacterales > Succinivibrionaceae > Succinivibrio. Next base: position 14,194 of record JBNMJE010000028.1, read on the forward strand.
CTAAGATATCAGGCAATACTCTTGATATTAGTTTCTGTGGAGTATCCTCATCAAAAGATACTACATAATCAACACTGCCTAAGGCAGAGAGTACAGTCATTCTGTCTTCTAGTTTGTTAATAGGGCGTGTAGGACCTTTTAGGCGTGATACAGATGCATCTGAGTTTACAGCAACAATTAGTTTATTACCTAAAGCTTTAGCCTGCTTTAAGTAGGTTACATGACCTGGGTGAATGATATCAAAGCAACCGTTGGTCATGACGATAGTCTGACCTTCGCTCTGTAATCTGCGTACTAACTTGCACAGCTCATCTTCAGAGACTACACCTTCATCCATATTAGGTGAGCTCTTACCTAAAGCGCTCATAAGCTCTTCAGGAGAAGCTGTTGAAGTACCGATCTTACCTACGACGATGCCAGCTGCGCAGTTTGCATATTCGCAAGCTGTAACAATATCAAGTCCTGCTGCTAAACAGGTACCCAAAGTACCGATTACAGTATCACCTGCACCAGTTACATCGTAAACTTCACGAGCATAGGTTGGAAGGTGAACAGCCTTTAAACCAGGTCTTACTAAAGACATACCGTCTTCAGAACGGGTAACTAAAAGCATCTTTAGCTTACATTTTTCAATTAAAGCTAAAGCCTTTTGCTCTAAATCGTCATCGTCTTTTACTTTACCTACTACAGCTTCAAACTCTGACATATTAGGTGTTAACAGGGTAGCTCCTGAATACTTTTCAAAGTCTGTGCCTTTAGGATCGATTAAAGTTGCTATACCTTTTTGGTTTGCAATCTCAATCATCTTAGAAACACTTGATAATGATCCTTTACCGTAGTCTGAAAAGATCACAACTTTAGAATCTTTAATTGAGTCTTCAAATGACTTTAAGATCTTGTTCTCATCAAGATCAGAGAATGAGTCTTCAAAATCTAAACGTAATAACTGCTGATTACGGCTTAAAACTCTAAGCTTGGTAATAGTAGGGTGTTCATCTGTTAGTACAAAATCAGGGCTGATGCCGTGATTACGTACGATCTTCTCCAAAATTTCAGCGTTTTTATCTTCGCCAACGATACCAACAAGGTTACAAGGAGCACCTAATGAAGCAATGTTAATTGCAACGTTAGCTGCACCACCTGCTCTTTCTTCTTTATCCTGAACTTTTACAACAGGAACAGGTGCTTCAGGAGAAATTCTGCTACTAGGACCTTTCCAGTAGCTGTCGAGCATTACATCGCCTACAACAGTAACCTTTCCTGTAAATAAAGTCTTTAAATCTTGGCTCATAAAAGTTCCTTTGTAAGTTATTGTAATTAGATAATGCCGGCACGCATTAAATCGTGCAGGTTAAAAGCACCGATTGGGTGGTTGTTATCATCAGTTACAACTAAAGAATTGATTTTTAGATTGTGCATCATGGCAAGAGCATCAGCAGCTAAGGTTTCCTGCTTTACAATACCACGGACATTTTTACTCATTAAAGTAGCAATGCAATCTTTGATAGTAGCGCCTTTTTCAAGTGAACGTCTTAAGTCACCATCTGTATAGACACCAACTAATTCATGGTTGTCGTTAACAATACAGATAAAGCCTAAGGTCTTTTGAGTCATCTCAAATAAAGCCTCTTTGAGGCTTACTCTTTCATTGACTACAGGAATTTCAGAACCTTTGTGCATTACATCCTGGCAATGAACTAAAAGACGACGACCTAAAGCTCCACCTGGGTGGCTCATTGCAAAGTCACGCTCAGTAAAACCACGTGCTTCAATTAAAGCTACGGCAAGAGCATCACCTATTGCAAGTTCAGCAGTAGAACTAGATGTTGGAGCTAAGTTTAATGGGCAGGCTTCACGCTCAACGTGAGCTGATAAAGTTACATTAGCAGCTTTGCCTAAAGAGGACTCAACATTACCTACAATTGCAATTAAAGGGATCTGACGACGCTTTAGAATAGGAATTAAAACTTTTAATTCAGAGCCTTCGCCTGAATTAGAAATAGCAATTACAGTATCATCTTTGCCAATCATACCTAAATCACCGTGGGCAGCTTCTCCTGCTTGTACGAAGAAAGCTTGAGTACCGGTACTTGCTAAGGTAGATGCAATCTTAGTTGCTACATGACCTGATTTACCTACACCTGTGAGGATCACCTTACCTTTGGTATCCATCATGATTTGACAGGCTTTAACGAAATTATCACCGATTGTTGGTACAAGATCTAAAAGAGCTTGAGCTTCTTCTTTTAAAACTCTAACTCCGGCATTGATACATGTCTGAGAAAACACTGTAATTCTCCATTAAAAATACTGCTTGTATTTTAAATCTCATGACCTTTTTATACAAGAAAAAAGGACTTTTAGGCATACTCTAAGTGTATATCTTGCCTGAATTTTTCAATTTTATTAAAGCTTACGGCTCTTTTGCATAGCTTTAATCTTAAAAGCAGGGGAACTTATCAATTATCAATGAGCAATCCTTACAGCATAAATAAAAGCTCATCCCCATATCTAAAATCTTTACCGTAAGCTACAATAGCCACTCTCCTATAACAACATGAGAAAACACTATGAAAAAATATTTACTCGTACTAAGCCTTACTGTAGCTTGGTTATTCACTGGCTGTGCATCTGTGGATTTAGCATCAAATTCTGACAGTGCTAAAGCAAAAGAATTTACAATCGATGACTCTTCAAAGAGTCAGCTGTACGTTTACAGACCATATCAATTTGGTGGTCAGGCATTAAAGAAAGCTATCTGGATTGATGGCCTATATGTAGGTCAGTTAAAGAAAGAATCTTTCTTAGTAGAAAAGATTGAGCCAGGTGAGCATGTAATTTCAACTGAATCAGAGTTTGGTAATAATCAGATCTTAATTAACACTGAAGCTAATAAGAACTACTTTGTGCGCCAGACCATTAAAATTGGTGTATTCGTAGGTGGTTCTAAAGTAACACAGGTACCTGAAGAACAGGGGATGCAAGAGGTTAAGAAGTTAGATCTGATTGAGCCTCAGAGAAAAGAGTCTGTAAACATCAATCCTGCTGATATTGAAAAAGCTCGTCTTGAGTTAAAAGGTCAGCAGTAAGTTTACTTAATTAAAGCTTATTCTCTTTAGCTTTAATCAAGCCACTGAACGTATGCAAAGCAAAGTTCAGTGGCTTTTATTTTAGTTTTGACCTAATTACTTGTTATTAGGATAAAGAGCTTTGACTTTAGCATCAGGTAGTTCAAAGTGCTGATAGTCTTTGCGAGTCTTCCAGTGACCGCCCCATTCAAAGCCATGCTTTGTAAAGAGCTTATAGGCTAGATCGTTCTCATCAATCTTATAGTTAAAGTTTTTGCTTCTGTCTACGTACTGTAAAGCTGTAGCGGGCTCTACATGTAACTTACCGTTTACAGTTAACACAAATGGATTGTAGAGAGTATTAAGATCAACAGCTAAACCTAGGCCATGCTTTGAAACCTTAGTAGAGTGCGAGATGAATCTAAAGTTAAATGAGGAGGTGTTGTTATCTCTCATTGCAGTTTCATCATCAGCGTTGTAATCATCCATGAGTCTTATTCTTTCAATAGGATAGTTTGCTTTGTACAGCTCGTAGAAGATCTTTGCTACATCATCTGCAATATGCTTATTACAAATAAACTCACCGTGCATGGTCTTATTATCAAGAGTCTTGTATAGCACTTTGACATGCCTTAGCTCTGATAAAGGCACAGTACAGTCATCTTTATATGTCTTTCCTTTCATTCTGTTAAAGGTTGCATTATCAATAGTGGTAACTTCAAAGCCATCAGCTTTAAAAGATAATGCTGTGGCAGTATTGGTAAGACACAGCGCATATACAGTAAGTAAGAGTAAGAAAGTTCTTAGAAAAGCTCTTTTTATCATTTCAAATTTCCTAGTTACACTAAACATAGGTACACCAAACATAGCTACGCAAAACATAGTTACACAAAGCATAGTTACAAACTACATATTAACGATTTTATAGTTACATACTTCAAGAGCAGGCTCTTCATCTTGAGGATGTTTAATCTTAATCTAAAAAAGTTGAGCCAGTTATGCTTATACAGCATTACATCACATTTCATGTCATCAGATCACAAGTGCTCTCTATTTTTATGAAGCAGTCTTTTCTAAGAATGACGATTCAGTAGGTTTAGTGACAAAAGATAGGCTTGATGACAGAAGGTAGGTTTAATAACAGAAGGTAAGGTTAATGACAGAAGAAGATTGCAAAAGTTGTCATGCTTTTAAAAATTTGTACAGCTTTAGTAAAGCTTAGCGAAGACATGACAACCTATGTTTTACTATTGCTTACGGAAAATTTTGCATTTCAAAATTCACTTTGAAATCAAGAAATGAAGAAAAATATTTTCAGAAAAATTGTGGAAGGTGTCGCAATTTTTGTAGAAACAAACTAAAATTAGCGCTGTAAATTTACCAACCTGACATTTCAATGACCAAGATAAAAAAGATAGTTCATAGCTATCATTCAGTCTATTTTTACATAGTACTTGTAGCCTGTATGGCTACAGTATTTGGCTTTAACTTAGGAGCAATGCTCTCAAGTAAGGTCAGACTTATTAATATCTTTATGCTCGAGATCTACGATATCGACAGCATGGTCAATACCTTCATGCTAGGTTCTTTTGTCGGTATCTTTTTAGGTGGAAGACTAGTTTATGATACCGGTCGAGTGCAGGCTGTAATAGGCAGTTTCTCCTTTGGCGTGATAGGTCAGTGTACTGCAATTCTAGCTCCTACCTTCAGTACTCTGTTTATCACCGAATTCGTAGTGGGTGTTTCAAGTGGCGTATATTTAATCTCAGCTATTTGTTACATCACTGAGCTCTCTTCAAAAGAAAAGCGTGGTACCTGTTCTCTTTTAATCCCTACATTTGTAGTACTAGGCTTTTTAATCTCAGTTCTTTTAAAAGACATCATTCCACGAAACGATATTTTAGTGGTGGTGTGTCTTTTAGCTGCAGCTCTGCCTGTAGTGATTGTCTCTTATTTAAAACTGCCAGAAAGCCCACGCTGGTTAGCTTTAACAGATTCAAGTGATAAAGCTTTAACTGAGCTTATTAGACTTAGAAATTCAACCTCTGAGGCAGCACGTGAGTTAGCTGCTATCAATGAGTGTGTCTTAGGTGATGACAGAGGCATTACGATGTTCTTTAGAAACTCTGTGTTCAGAGCAATCGTATGGTTCTTTTTATTTATTGTCATCGTAGGTAATCTCTCCGGCTTTGCTATCATCCCTTATATGTCTTTAGAGATTGTAAAGTCATTTAAGGCAGCCTTAGGTATCCTGACACCTAATGAAAAGTATGAAATCAACTTTTTAATGTTAAAGTCTATCCTCTTTGCGGTATTTATCGGCTGTGCTGTAACTTGCCTCATGGCAGATAAGATTGGTCACAGAAGAATTCTGTTAATCTCATGTACTATCAATGAAGTAATGCTCTTTGGTATTTACTTTTTGTACTTTACAGGCAGTGCTATGGTAGGTCCTGCTTTAATGTCAGTATGTCTTCTGATCTTCTGCTTATCATCAGTGATCTTTTTGTGTACTTTCTTATTCTTAATCTTACCTGAGCTGTTACCTGTAAAAGGTCGTGAATTCTGTTTAACTCTAATCTTTATTGTGCAGATCACAGCCTTAATGTTAGGTATCTATTTCTTTAACCGCTTTATCCATTCTCAAGGCGTGCTAATGGCTGTTTGCATCTTTATGATGGCAGGAGCACTCCTCTTTACTCTTATCTATCAGGGTATGCCTGAGCCTAAGAATCAGATGTTAGAGTCTATGGAGAACACTATCTTTAACGAGCGTTCTTTAAAGGCTATTAACAAGACTCAAAACAAGTAATCTTAAAATAAGCAACTTAGAATTACTGACTGCTTCTTTTTACGTCTTCAAGAGCTACAGAAAATGCCACTAATAAAGGCGAAATAAGAGCTTTTCAGGCTATAC
>JBNMJE010000029.1:0-20105 GCA_050873645.1 Succinivibrio sp.
AGGCTTCTAGACCTGCTGGCAGGGGTGTTTACATAGTAAAAGAGATCCCTAAAAAAACTAGAGATCTCTTTGAGACTTTCAAAATTCCTTTTCCGAAGAAACAGATCAAAGATTAGTAACTATGATCTGCGGAGTTTAGGTTAAAAAAGCAATAAAAAAACCTCGCATAGCGAGGCTTTTCTATCAGCTGTCTGAAGACTAGTTCATAGCCTTGATTGAAGCTGCTAACTTGCTCTTATGACGAGCAACTTTGTTCTTGTGAACAAGACCCTTGCATGCAGCACGGTCTAAAACTGGCTCAGCAACTGCAAATGCATTCTTTGCAGCTTCTTTGTCACCAGACTCAACAGCTTTTACAACATTCTTGATTAAAGTGCGCATCTTTGAACGTGCAGCTACGTTATGCTGACGTGCTTTCTCGGAAATAACAACGCGCTTCTTTGCAGACTTAATATTAGGCACAAATAGCTCCTGAATTCTTAAACAATTGCCACTTTCCGTCATGATGTGGCACATAATCGCTGTATTCTAACAATTTTTTTTACAAAATTAAAGTAGAACACCATAATTTGCGCGTTATTTTACATCACTTTTATAAAACAACAACACAAAAGTACAGCAATCTTGTATATCTTTTTGTTTTTTAACTATTTTATTCAAAAAAATTAAAACTGTTAAGAACAGTGCTTTTAGGCTATAATTACTCATTCTATGGGCTTTTGAACCTATTTGTTTTTAGAAAATTTAATAAGATTTACTTTAGGGATCACCGATGCGTTTAATCCGTTGTTTGTCAGATTTTAAAGGTACACCAAATGGTGTTGCCTTAGCTATCGGCAATTTTGACGGATTTCATAAAGGTCACCAGGCAGTTATCGAGTGCATGAAAGAAAAAGCTAGAAAGCTTGATCTTGTGCCAGCTGTCATGATCTTTGAACCACAACCATTAGAATTCTTTTCTAAAGATAAATCTCCAGCTCGTTTATATTCTCTAAGAGATAAATTGCAAGCTCTAGAAGTAGCTGGAGTAAAAATTGTTTTTTGTATGAAGTTTAATGCAGCCTTTGCTGCCTTATCTGCAAGAGAATATGTAATCGATCTTTTATACAAAAAACTTCAGGTTAAGAGTGTAACTGTAGGCTCTCTGTTTAATTTTGGAGAGGGCGGGAAGTACACTATTGATGATCTTAAAAAATTAGGTTCTGAAGTAGGAATGGAAGCTAGTGCTATAGACGGCGTATTGCTCAATCACGAGCGAATCTCTAGCACTAAGATACGAGAATATCTGTTTCATGGTCAGCTTGATCTAGCAAAAGAAGCTTTAGGTAGATACTATTCCATGTCAGGCATTGTCGTTCATGGAAATCAAATTGGACGAAATTTAGGTTTCCCTACGGCTAATGTAAATATTAACCGTAAAATTTCACCTCTAAGAGGTGTATACGCTGTAAAAGTTCTGTCTAAAGTATCTCTTTATGATGGAATGGCAAACGTAGGTTACAGACCTACTGTAGTAGCAGGACAGAACAAGGCTCTGCTTGAGGTAAATTTATTCAACTTTAAACAGGATTTATACGGAGAGAGCATTAGAGTTTTCTTTATCAGTAAGATCCGTGATGAAGTAAAGTTTTCAAATATTGAAGTTTTGCAGGAGCAACTTTTAGCTGACAAAGAAAAGGCAAAAGAGATCCTTGCAAAACATAGTAACGAAGAATTTTAAATTATTGTTTTTGGTAGATTGGAAAAATGGCTGATTACAAAAGTACTTTAAACCTTCCTAATACCGCATTTCCAATGCGTGGTAATTTAGCTCAGCGTGAGCCTGGTATGTTACAGGACTGGGAGAAGCGTTGTCTTTATAAGAAGATCCGCACTGCAAGAGCAGGTGCAAATATGTTTATTCTGCATGATGGTCCTCCATATGCAAATGGCAATATTCATATTGGTCACTCAATTAACAAGGTATTAAAGGACATTATTGTAAAGTCAAAGACTCTATCTGGCTTTGATTCTCCATATGTTCCAGGTTGGGACTGTCATGGTCTTCCAATTGAGGTTAAAGTTGAAAGCTTAATCGGTAAGCCAGGCGTTAAGGTTGATGCTGCAACCTTCAGAAAAGAGTGCCGTAAGTATGCACAGAGCCAGGTCGACGGTCAGAGAAAAGATTTCAAGCGTCTAGGTGTTTTAGGTGATTGGGATAATCCATATCTAACCATGAACTACAAGACCGAAGCTGATACCTTAAGATGTTTAGGTAAGGTTATTGCAAATGGTCACTTCGTACGTGGTCTAAAACCTGTTTACTGGTGTATGGACTGTCAGTCAGCATTAGCTGAAGCTGAAGTTGAGTACGCTGATGTTAAATCAGATTCTATCTATGTTCGCTTTGCAAGCACTGATGACGACAAGGTATTGGCTACCTTTAATGCTCAGGGTAAAGGCGAAGGTCCTATCTCATGTGTAATTTGGACTACTACTCCATGGACTTTACCTGCTAACAGAGCAATCTGTATGAATGAGCAGTTAAAGTATGTTCTAGTTCAGGTTAAGACCGATAAGGGCGCAGAGCGTTTCATCATGGCAGCAGATCTTGTTGAGACTGTGATGAAAGAGTGTGGTATTGAAGAATACTCAGTTTTAGGTGACGAAGTTTCAGGTAAGGCTTTAGAACTACAGAAATTCCACCACCCATTCTTAAACTTTGATGTTCCTGTAATTTTAGGTGCTCACGTAACTCTAGAAGCTGGTACTGGCTGTGTTCACACTGCAGGTGGTCATGGTCTAGACGACTATAACGTTTCAGTTAAGTACGGTTTAGAGATTTACAATCCAGTAGGACCTGATGGCTGCTTTAAGGATGACGTTGAGTACTTTGCAGGTCTTAACGTATTAAAGGCAAATCCTAATGTAATTGAAGTTCTAAAAGAGAAGGGCGCTTTAGTAAAACTAAAGGTTATCTCTCACAGCTACCCACACTGCTGGCGTCATAAGACCCCTGTAATCTTCAGAGCAACTCCACAGTGGTTCATTTCAATGGATGCTAAGGGCTTACGTGCAAGATCTTTAGAAGAAATCAAGAAGACCAAGTGGATCCCTGCATGGGGCCAGAACCGTATTGAAGCAATGGTAAAACAGCGTACTGACTGGTGTATTTCTCGTCAGAGAACCTGGGGTATGCCATGTGCTGTTCTAATCAACAATGAGACTAATGAAATCCATCCTGATACACCAGCAATCATCGAGAAGGTTGCAAAGGCTGTTGAAAAAGACGGTATTCAGGCATGGTGGGATCTTAAGGTTGAAGATCTGATTGGTCCTGAAGAGGCTAAACACTACCACAAAGATCCAAACACTCTAGACGTTTGGTTCGACTCAGGTTCAACTCACTTCTCAGTAGTTGATCAGCGTCCTGAGTTTAATCACCACAGCGCTGACTTATACCTAGAAGGTTCAGATCAGCATCGTGGCTGGTTCATGTCATCACTGATGTTATCAGTTGCAACTAAAGACAAGGCTCCATACAAGCAGGTTCTAACCCACGGCTTTACCGTTGATGGTCAAGGCCGCAAGATGTCTAAGTCATTAGGTAACGTTATTGCTCCACAGGAGATCATCGACAAGTTAGGTGCTGATGTTCTACGTCTATGGATAGCATCAAATGACTACACCGGTGATATGGCTGTATCACACGAAATCTTTAAGCGTTCTTCAGATGCTTATCGTCGTGTACGTAACACTGTAAGATTCTTACTTGCAAACTTAAACGGCTTCAACCCTGAGACTGATAAGGTTGCATTTAATGATATGGTTGAGTTAGATAAGTGGGCAGTATCACTGACCTCTAAGACTCAGAAAGAATTATTAAAGTGTTACGAAGAGTATGACTTCCACAAGGTAGTACAGATCCTAATGAACTTCTGTTCAATTGAGTTAGGTTCATTCTACTTAGATATCATCAAGGATCGTCAGTACACAGCTAAGGCTGACAGTGCTGCTCGCCGTTCATGTCAGAGCGCTTTATACATAATTGCAGAATCTCTAATCCGTTGGATTGCTCCTATCCTGTCATTTACAGCTCAGGAAGCATGGGAAGCAATGCCTGGTAAGAGAGATGAATTCGTATTCACCTCAACCTGGTATGACGATTTACATGAGATTGATGAGTCTTCAGAGTTCAATTCTGAGTACTGGGCTAGAATGTTAAACTTCAGAAATGAAGCTAACAAGGCAATCGAAACTGCACGTAACAACGGCGTAATCGGTGGTTCACTAGAAGCTGAGCTTAAGATTTACGCAAAGGGCCAGTTATTAGAAGACTTAAAGAAGATTGAATCTGAATTATGCTTCGTTCTAATCACTTCTAAGGCAATCGTAACTGATGAAGAAGCACCTGCTGATGCCTTCAAGTCAGAAGTTTTAGATTGCGCTTTCTCTGTTGAGAAATCAAAGGCTAAGAAGTGCGAGCGTTGTTGGCATTATGAAGAAAGCGTTGATGCTGATCCAGAGTTCCCTGGCTTATGCAAGCGCTGCGTTCAGAATGTTAAGTCAACTGGTGAAATCAGACATTTTGCATAAAGATACATTATGTCATTTGCAGTAAAAAACAATGGAAGCAAGTTCCTTTTATGGAGCTTGCTTGTAGTTGTCTTAGATCAACTTACAAAATATCTGATTGTTAGCACTATCCCTGTAAACTCAATTGGTTACAGGGTAGCTCCATTCTTTGACATTATTCATGTTCATAATGAAGGAGCTGCTTTTAGTTTTTTAGCTTCAAGCGGTGGCTGGCAGAGGTATTTCTTTATGCTGATAGCTGTTGCCATCAGCATTGCGCTATTCATTGCTCTATTGCGTACTAGCAAAGAGAAAAAGTGGACTTGTCTTGCGATTTCTCTGGTTATTGGTGGCGCTTTGGGCAATCTTATCGACAGAGTTTGTTTGTCATATGTAGTAGATTTTCTGCTGTTCTACATTAAGACAGACTCATTCTCCTATTACTACCCAGCATTCAATGTAGCTGATATTGCTGTTTGCTGCGGAGCTGGTTTACTCATTATCATCGGTTTCTTTGGTAAAGAGAATAAAGATAATAAAGAGAGTAAATAGGAATGTCATTTCAGTTAAAAATTGCCAAATCAAGAGGCATGTGTGCAGGTGTTGAGCGCGCCATCAGTGTTGTGCAAAAAGCGCTTGAGCTGTATGGTCAAAACAAAGTTTGGGTTCTGCATGAAGTTGTACACAACAAGCATGTTGTGGATGATTTAAGAAAGGCTGGTGCTCACTTTGTTGAAAAACTTGCAGAAGTACCTCATGGTTGTGTATTAATTTTTTCAGCACACGGTGTTGGTATTAAGACTGAAAATGAAGCTAAAGCTTTAGGTGTTAAAGTAATCGATGCTACCTGTCCTGTTGTTACTGCTATTCATAAAAAGATGAATAGAGCAGGCAACAACAATCAGGATGTGGTAGTTATCGGTCACAAGGGACATCAGGAAGTAGTAGGTACTATTGGACAATATACAGGTTCACCTGATAAGGTCCATGTAGTAAATTCAATTCAAGATATTGAAGCTTTGAATATTGACGGAGACAATGCATTCTTTGCAACTCAGACTACTTTAAGCGTAGATGAGACCCGTCATGTAGTAGAAGCTTTAAAGAAAAAGTATCCAAAAATAATCGGCCCAAAGGCTGACGATACCTGTAGAGCAACTCAGGTTCGACAGAACGCGGTGCGTGACTTAGCAAAAGTCTGTGATCTCGTGTTAATTGCAGGCAGTTCTAATTCATCAAATTCAAACAGACTAAAGGAAGTAGCTATTAGTGAAGGCACTAATGCTTACCTGATTGATGACAGTTCTATGATCGATCTTAAATGGTTTGAGAATGTCTCATCTGTAGGTATCAGTGCAGGCGCTTCAGCTCCTGAATATGTTGTGTCTGAAATTGTTGAGTTTTTATGTGCCCATGGAGCAGTCAATGTTGAAGAATTTGGCTGCGATTTAAAAGAAAAAAGCTTCCCATTACCAAAGGAAGTAAGTATTTAAACCTTAAAGGTAAGATAATACCTGGCTTTTAAGCCATTTGAGTACTTTAAGGAGACACAAGTGAAAGACTCTTCTAAATGCTTGCACGCAGGCTATACCCCTAAAAATGCTGGTCCTCGTGTGATGCCAATTGTGCAAAGCACAACCTTCCGTTTTGATAGCACCAAAGCTATCGCTGATCTTTTTGATTTAAAGACCGCTGACTATTTCTATACAAGACTAGGCAACCCAACTTGCGGTCATGTTGAAGAAAAGATAGCAGCTCTAGAAGGTGGTGTAGGTGCAATGCTAACCTCATCAGGTCAGGCTGCAACCTTAACTGCTGTGCTTACTATCGCCAAAGCTGGTGATCACATCCTGTGCAGTTCAACCGTGTATGGCGGTACCTTCAATTTGATGGCTGTTACCTTCAAGAGAATGGGTATTGATGTAACCTTCTTTGAACAGTCAGAGTCAGATGAAGAAATCGAAGCAAAGATTCAGGAAAACACCAAAGCAGTCTTTGGTGAGACCATTGCAAATCCAGCTTTAACCATCTTTGATATTGAGAGATTTGCAAAGCTTGCTCACAAGCATCATTTACCACTTATCGTCGATAACACCTTTGCAACCCCATGCTTATGCAAGCCATTTGAGTTTGGTGCTGATATCGTAGTGCACTCAACTACCAAATACTTAGACGGTCATGCTGTACAGGTAGGCGGTTGTGTGGTTGACAGTGGTAATTTTGATTGGGCAGCATCTGGTAAATTCCCTGAGTTTACAACTCCTGATGACTCATACCACGGTCTAATTTACACCAAGACCTTTGGCAAGGCTGCTTTCATCGTCAAAGCTAGAGTGCAGATCATGCGTGATTTAGGTTGCTGTCAGACCGCACAGGGCGCCTTCTACCTGAACTTAGGTATTGAAACTTTACCTTTGAGAATTGTAAAGCACTCTCAAAATGCTTTAGCAGTTGCTAAGCACTTAGAGTCACATCCTAAGATTGAAAAGGTAATTTACCCAGGACTTGAGTCAAATCCTGATTACAAGTTAGGTCAGAAGTACTTAAAGGATGGCTTATGCTCAGGCGTTTTATCACTTGTAATTAAAGGTGGTAGAGAAGCTGGTGCGAAGTTTATTGACAGTGTAGTAATGTCATCTCCTGAAGTACATGTAGCAGATATTAGAACCTGTCTGTTACACCCAGCTACCTCAACTCACAGACAGTTATCTGATGCTCAGTTAATTGAGTGTGGTATTACTCCAGGCTTAGTACGTCTGTCAGTAGGTCTTGAAGATCTTGAAGATATCATCGCTGATCTTGATGCTGCATTAGCTAAGGTTTAGCAGGTTATTCTGTTTTATTAACTAAGTTTCAATTAACGTCTAGTTAATTTCAATATAGGTGGAGACTTTCTTGTCTCCACTTTCAATTACAAACTCACCTACCTTCACCCCAAGATTTGACAGATCATAAACTCTAATTTGACCTACAATCTCATTACCGCATTTTAAAACACGTCTTTTGGAGACTTCATCTGAGCCTAATTTAATACGGTTTAGACTTACCTTAATCGGAGTGCCGTAACCTAAGACATAGACTGATACAGATGAGGTATAAACTCGTCTGATACCTACAGCTAGGACCTTCTCAACATTCTTAATCTTAAGCTTGTTATAGCGTGAGCATAGATAGTTATCAGTTTCAGCAACGGAGGATACTGAAAACATTAAGAGAAAAGATAAAAGCAGGGTAGAGAACAGTTTCTTCATCAAAATCTCGGCTTTATGGCTTTGTTTATACATAAACAAAAGCCTCAGAAACCTTAGAGGTTACTGAGGCTCTATCTAAATTCTAATCAAAAAATTAGAGATTTTCCATTTCTTTTAGCTGAGCTTGTACTTTAGCTAACTGAGTCTTGTTAAGTTCTAACTGAGCCTTAGCACCTTCGATGATCTTAGCAGGAGCCTTAGATACGAAAGCCTCGTTAGATAACTTGCTCTCACCTGACTTGATGTTGCCTTCAAGTTTAGCGATCATGCCCTTTAGACGCTTGATCTCTTCATCCTTGTTAACCACATCAGTCATAGCAAACAGAATTTCTGCATTGCCCATAGGTTTTGCAACACAAGGTGGTAATTCGTCGTTTTGACCTACGAATTTAACAGGAGCGATATTAGCTAAGTCTTTCATGAAGATGAAGTTAGCTTCAGCGCATGCCTTCTCAGCCTCTGAAGCACCACGCATCATAGGAGCTAAGGTTACAGAAGGAGCAACCTTCATTTCAGCACGTAAGTTACGAACTGTTGTAGCAAAGTCCTTGATGAAGGTAATGTCTTTTTCAGCATTTTCGTCTGCATCAAAGTCTGAAACCACAGGGTAAGGTGCGTTGATGATGGTCTTATCCTGATTTAACTTGCCAACCATAGGAGCGGTCTGTTGCCAGATAGTCTCGGTTAAGAATGGCATTACAGGATGAGCTAATCTCATTACAGCCTCTAAAACCTCAACTAGAGTGTAAGCTGTTGCATTCTTCTGAGCATCGGTTGCTGTATCTGACTTTAAGATAGCCTTAGTGAACTCTAAGTACCAGTCGCAGTATTCGTTCCAGATGAACTCATAGATATTAGTTGCAACCTGATCAAATCTGTAAGCATTGATTGATGCGGTTACATCCTCGATTGCCTTTCTCATCTTTGAACGGATGAACTTATCTGCTAGAGATAAGTCAGATGCATTAGGCTTAGTTAACTTCATTTCACCTACGTTCATCAGCACGAAACGTGAAGCGTTCCAAATCTTGTTACAGAAGTTTCTGTAACCATCAAGACGTTTCATATCCCAGTTGATGTCACGGCCGTTTGAAGCTAGAGCACATAGAGTGAAACGCAGAGCATCAGTACCATGTGGAGCAATACCATCAGGGAACTGTTTTGCAGTACGTTTTGCAATCTTCTCAGCCATCTGAGGCTGCATCATGTTAGCAGTACGCTTAGAGATTAAGGTATCCTTATCAATACCGTCAATCATGTCTAAAGGATCTAATACGTTACCTTTAGACTTAGACATCTTGTTACCTTCCTCATCTCTGATAAGACCGGTTACATAAACTGTCTTGAAAGGTACCTGTGGATTGCCGTTCTCATCTTTCATGAAGTGCATGGTCATCATGATCATACGAGCAACCCAGAAGAAGATAATATCAAAGCCGGTTACAAGAGCAGAGGTTGGGTGGAACATCTTTAACTCTTTGGTGTTCTCAGGCCAGCCTAAGGTTGAGAAGGTCCATAGAGCAGATGAGAACCATGTATCTAAAACATCAGGATCTCTTGTTAGCTTTACATCAGCTGAAAGGTTGTACTTAGTACGAACTTCTTCTTCGTTGTGAGCAACGTAAACTTTACCGTTCTCATCATACCAAGCAGGAATTCTGTGACCCCACCATAACTGACGAGAAATACACCAATCCTGAAGGTCGTTCATCCATGAGTAGTACATGTTGGTGTACTGTGCAGGAACAAACTTAATTCTGCCATCTTTTACAGCTTCGATAGCTGGCTTGCCTAATACGCTAGCGCGAACATACCACTGATCGGTTAACATTGGCTCGATAGGTACACCACCACGGTCACCAAAAGGCTGTGATAAGTTGTGATCTTCAATATGATCCAAAAGACCTAAAGCTTTTAAGTCCTCTACAATCTTGTCACGAGCTTCAAATCTGTCTAAGCCTCTGTAAGCTTCTGGAATATAGTCTGAAACCTCATCTGTAGGATTACCGTTAGTATCGAAAACTTCAGCTGCATCTCTAATGTGAGCATCCTCAGTCAGGATGTTTAACATAGGTAGCTTCTGTCTCTTACCTACAGCATAGTCGTTGAAGTCATGAGCAGGGGTGATCTTAACGCAACCGGTACCTGTGGTCATGTCTGCGTGGATATCTGCTACAACAGGGATCTTTCTGCCAACTAAAGGTAACTCTAGGTACTTACCTACGATTGACTTGAATCTCTCATCTGATGGGTTTACAGCAACAGCACTATCACCTAATAAGGTTTCAGGTCTAGTAGTTGCAATTAAAACGTAATCTTTACCGTCTGAAGTCTTAACACCGTCAGCTAACTTGTACTTGATGTACCACATGTAGCCTTTAACGTCTTTGTTCTCAACTTCAAGATCTGAAATAGCAGTACGCAGTTTAGGATCCCAGTTAACCAGTCTCTTACCACGGTAAATTAAGTCCTCGTCATACAGTCTTACGAAAACTTCTAATACTGCCTTTGAAAGACCTTCGTCCATGGTGAATCTTTCACGAGTCCAATCTACAGAAGCACCTAAACGTCTCATCTGACGGGTGATGGTGCCACCTGACTGCTCTTTCCATTTCCAAATTCTATCGATGAACTTTTCACGACCTAAATCGTGTCTGGTTAAATTCTCTTCTTTAGCTAGCTTTCTCTCAACAACCATCTGAGTTGCGATACCAGCGTGGTCAGTACCGCACTGCCATAAGGTGTTGTCACCTTTCATTCTGTGGTATCTGATTAAGGTATCCATGATGGTCTGCTGGAAAGCGTGACCCATGTGTAGTGAACCGGTTACATTAGGTGGAGGTAATGCAATTGAATATGATGCTTTTGATTCATCATAATTTGGTCTAAAGAAGCCTTCTTTTTCCCATTTCTGGTAAATAGAGCTTTCAAAATTCTCAGGGGTATAGGTCTTTTCCATATCCATAGTAAAAATGCCTTGAAATCTATTTTTATAAGTGCAAAAAATTTTGATTATTTTAACACTTTTTGCGCTTTCTCTCATCTTATCAAATGAGTAAAAGTTATTTCTTAACAATGTAGTTACATAATGAAAGGGACTTTTAGTTTTTTTAGCTTCGCCTAAGCTCTGAAATGTTAATTAGATTATACAAATAAGAAATTTTTGAGCTATGACCTACAAAACTAGTATGGTTTTATCGATAAAACTAGTAGTTAGGTTACAATGTAAATGAATTTTGTGTGTGAATAATAAGTAATCGATGGAAATAATCTTAGCTAAATACTATAAAAAACTCGTTTTCTTGGGAGCATTCTTGCTCACAAGTGCCTGCTTTTTACTTGCAACTTTATACCTGAGCGGAACCTTCGTAAAAGTTGTAGATGAAAAGAACCATGCCATTGGCGTTGAAAGAATGATTAACCTTTCAAACGAGATGGTAAAGGACTATGACATTATCTTCCAGCACACCAATAAATTAGCAGCATACATTGAAGCTCATCCAAATGATTCATTAAAACAGATGGAAGATTTCGTAAAGACTGTTTTAATGCCTCGTGATTTGACCTCTTTCTTTAATCGAAAGAATACCGATTTCGTTTATGCATATGTCATCGCACCAGAGGATATGATCTCTGTTACTTACCCTGTAAGTAAGACAAATTCTCCTGATATTGCATTTTTCAATGATCCAAATTCAGAGTACTACTTAAAACTGGCTAAGAATAATCCTGGTGATGTGGTAGTGCAGGGCCCATTGATTTCTCCACGTAACCATCAGGTTCTGGTATATAACCGTCAGGCTGTATATGTAAATGGTAAGTACTGGGGTTACGTAGGTTTATGTGCTGATTTCTACAAATTCCTAGAATGTGTACGACTGAACGTTGAAGATGAGTTATTTGTTTACGGTATCAGATCATCAGTATTCAAAGGTACCAGTGACTTTATCTGGGGTGATAACAAACTCTTTAAACGTAAGAGTGTTAACACCAGACAAAAATCTCTATTCTTTGGTAAACAGCGTTGGGATCTAGCTTTAAAGGTAAAAGAAGGTAACCTTGCAAGCAGATACTTCCAGCTTTTCTATGCTGTAATGTTCTCTTTATATATCATCACATTAGTAGTTGTGATGTTCTTTGTAAAGACAGCTTTCTCTCTGACATCAGTCAGAACTTACGATGTGCTCACAGGTACCATTAACCACGATACCTTTACTAACGTTGTAAACGAGCATTTAGCAGAGAAGGACAAAGAATTTGGCATTATCATTGTTGAGTTAGTTCATTTTAAACAGGTTAACAACATCTTCGGTTATAAGACTGGTGATGAACTCTTAATTGAAATTACCAAGAGACTGCATTCTGTAATCGGCTATAACGACAAGATCTGCCGTTTAGGAGCAGAGTTCTTTATCTTCTTAGACAACATTAAGAGTGCTGTGGATGTTGAGAAGATTTGCTCTGATATCAAATCAGAGATGAGTACCACTGTCTATGCAAATAATTATGCTGTAAAACAGTCAGTACTTTTAGGCTACTCAAATTCTATTGAAGATGGTCGTGAGCTTAAAAATTTACTTCACAGAGCCAATGAAGTTTTAGACACCAATCATGACAAGTTCTATAAGAACGCAGATGAGGATAATAAATAGGTAACCTCTAAGATAGCTAACTTGAAAACAGCTAGCCTGATAACGCGTAACATTCGCTGTCTGTTCAATTATCTTCGTCAGCGTCAATTCAGTGTAGGTGATATTTTTGATTTGTTGATAACTAAACTCAAAATTATCATCTATAATCTTATCTATGAGTCAGTTAAATTCAAATAATAAGAACAGTAGTGTTCTCAAACGGTATCGCCGTCTATTGTTGATTTGTCTTGCTTTAATAGTAGTGACAATAGGTGGTTTTTGTGTTGTCGTTTACTTATCAATAAGCTCATTTCAGAAGTCTCCTGCAATCTATAAAGAGCAGCTTTATTCATTAAAGACAGGAGATAACGCATCGACTGTGGTTAATGCGTTCGTAACTAATCCTATCGAAAAGCAAATCGATCATATGTATTTACGCTTTCACAAGGAGTACTCAGCCGTACAAAAAGGTCAGTACTTGGTGGATGGTAAAAAGAGTCTTTTAGATATCTTAAAAGACATGGTCGCAGGTAATGTGGTCGAGAAGATCTATCCTACCTTTACTGTTGTAGAAGGCGCTAATTTATCTAGGATCCTAAACAACATCAGCAAGCGCAAGGTTGATGACAAGAAGTTCTATTCGCTCATAAAAGATCATAAAAAGTTCATGAAGGATGTGTTCTCAGAGCATCCAGAGCTTTTAGAGTTTATCGGTGGACCAAAAGATAATTTTGAAGGCCTAGTAGCTCCTGCTACTTATCCTATGTATGAGAAGTCTCCTCTATACAATCTCTTTAAACGAGGCATGATAAATCAGGTTAAGATCTTAAAAAAAGAATGGGAAAATCGTGATCCTAATGACTTTATTAATACACCTTATGAAGCTTTAATTCTTGCATCCTTAATTGAAAGAGAAACTTTCTTAGATGAAGAGCGCAGTAAGGTTTCATCTGTTTTTAAAAACAGATTACAAAATCAGATGCGCCTGCAAACTGATCCTGCGGTGATGTACGGTGTAAGTTCTAACTTTACAGGTAAGCTTACCAAAAAGCATCTAAAAGCAGATACCCCTTACAATACTTATACAAGAGCAGGTCTGCCTCCTACACCTATTTGTATGCCTCAGGAAAAATCAATTCATGCAGCGCTACATCCTGAAGACTCAAAAGCTTTGTACTTTGTAGCCAAAGGTGTATCTCCAAAAGAAGGTCATTCTTTTAGTAGCACATTAGATGAGCACAACAAAGCTGTACAGTCCTACAGAAAGAAGGTATCAGACTACTTAAAGCAACAGCAGATTGCTGATTCAAGCCAGGATGAGTTAATTGAAGCTGAAAATGAAGCTCAGAACAATAATTCTGGAGTTAACAACAATAATGACAAATCAGCTACTACCTCCGACAAGAGCAAGAGTTCTGGCAGTAAAGACAGTGCTGTAAATAAAGCTAGTGCAGTAAATAAAGATAAGGAAGACACTACAAAAGAGTCTTTAAAAAAGACAACAGAAAACAAATCAGACTCTCAAGAAAAACAATCTCAAAAGGTAAAGAACACTGATTACAAAGCAAAAGATGAGAGTAAAGCTGTAGAAAGCAAAACAGTAGAAAGTAAAGCTACAGCAACTAAAACAACAACTAAAACTACAATTAAGAGTGCTGAAAAAGCAGATAAAACCAACAGTAAAAAGACTTCTGTAAGTGATGATAATTCACAAAAGGATAAAATAGCTAAAAGTAAGACCAATGCTGACATCAAAAAGGAAAGTCAGCAGGAAAAGTCTAGCTTGGCAGTAAAGAAAACACAGACGAAGACTGAACAATCATCAGAAAAAGCAGTCAAGGCTCAGACAAAATCTTCTAGCAATAATACAAAGACACAAACTAAGACTGATGAGAGCAAAGAAGACCGTCTTGCCAGAATCAGACAGATCCAAAAGGATGCTTTTAAAAAGGAAACACCAGTTCAGGTAGAGACTAAAAAAGATGAACTGGTCATCAAGGTCGATTAGTTAACTGATATTTTTTTATTTACTGTAAGATACTCTGGTAACTTACAGTTTTTTCGTACATAGAGTAGTACAAACATTTATTTTAGAAAAGAACGATGAAAAAAGGCTTATTTATCACATTAGAAGGAACTGAGGGTTCTGGAAAATCAACTCAGATAGCTGTTATCAAAGCACATATGGAAGCAAAAGGTCATAAGGTTGTATGTTTAAGAGAACCTGGTGGAACTCCTATTGCTGAGGAAATCAGAACTCTTTTAAAGACTCCTCGTAAAGATGACAATATGTGCGATAAGACAGAGCTCCTTTTAATGTATGCAGCTCGCGCTCAATTAGTTGAAACCGTGATTAAGCCTTTATTAACTCAAGGTACAGACGTTATCTGTGATCGTCATGATTTGTCTACTGTAGCCTATCAGGGCGGTGGCAGAGGCATGAATATGGATGACATCAACGCAATTAGAAAAGTTGTTTTAGGTGATTTCAGACCAGATCTTACAATCGTAATTGATGTTGATCCTAAGCTTGGTATGCAAAGAGCAAGAAATCGTGGTGAGTTAGACAGATTTGAATTATCTCAAATTGATTTTTTTGAGCGCGTACGTAATACCTATCTTGAGTATGCAAAGCATCATCCTGATTTTGTAAAAGTTGTAGATGGTCAAAAGGAAATCTCAGCTGTAAGTAAAGATGTAGTATCTTGTTTGGAAAACATAAATGCTTGAGAACTGGTTAAGATCATCATTTAACATATTTTCAAAGTCTCTTTTACAGGGAAGAGCTCCTCATTCTCTGATCATAGCTGGCAACCCTAACTTAGGCAGTGCAAGACTTGCTATTGAGTGTGCAAAACTGTATTTATGCCTCAATCGCCATGAAGATCATTACTGCAACAGTTGTAAATCATGTCTGCAGTTCAATGAACTGCAGACAGGTTCTCATCCTGACTTTATCGCATTATTAAGCTCAACTACAGATGAAAGTGATAAAGATGAGGATTTAACTCATAGCTTTCGTGATCTTATAGTAAATATGGAAGGCGCTTTCTCTCCAGAAGAATACTTAGCTACAAGTGAAAATAAAGTATCTAATGCTTCAAGAAGTGTCAGAGTAGATGGCATTCGTAAGCTAAATGAATGGGTAAGTGAAGGTTCTGTCTTTTCACATGGAAAAGTAGCGGTCATTTCTAATGCCCATACGATGTTAGATTCAGCATCAAATGCTCTTTTAAAGACTTTTGAAGAGCCTCCTGCTGATACTATGATCATTTTGCTTACAAAAGCTTTTGAAGACTTACCACCAACTTTATTGTCCCGTGCTGTTAAGATTCAGATCCCATCAGTGAAGCTTGAAGATTCTTTAGAGTATTTAAAGCAACGATTAGGTAACGATTTTGAAGATCAAAGAGCAAAAGTTGCCTTGTCATTAGCAGAGGGTTCTCCAACTGGTGCGTTGCAGATTTATTATGCTCAAAAAGATAAGGTAGCAAGAGACGTTGTACAAAAGCTAGAAACAGTAATTTCATGCAATGATCTGAATTTAGCCAATATTAAAGAAAATGAGCTTATTGAATTACTAAATTCACTTACACCTTCAGAGAGTGCTCATATTTTGCAAAAGATAGTTACAGAACTGCTAAAATATAAGGCCAGATGTAAGCCTACAGAATTAGTTCTGTTATCAGGTATAGATTTATCAGCATTGTGTCGCTTGCCTGCATCACATTTATTTGAAGCCTTTAATGATCTCAAGTTTATACGAGCAGACGGTAATTTGATCCCTAGCAGAGCTCCAATTGCTCTAATCAAAGCTTGGATACAGGCATTAAAGCGCAAGGATAATTAAAAATCTTAAGACTTAAGTGTTTAAGAGCAGTAAACAAAGGTAGATAGTTTTGATTTTAACCAGATATATCTTCAAAGACATTCTCAAAGTTCAGGTAGTATGCTTTGCCGTACTGTTTACAGTTTTTTTATGTCAAACTGTAATTAAACTATTAGGACAGGCATCCTCAGGCTCTGTTCCTGTAAACATTGTTTCAGAGTTAGTTCTCTATTCAATGCCATCAGTAGGTTTCATTCTGCTTCCTATGACTTTGTATGTAGGCATTATTGTTTCTTTATCAAGAATGTCATCAGATTCAGAAATGGTAGTGATGAAATCAATTGGTATTTCTGGTGTTACCTTCATGAAGATAGGCTTATTACTAGCCTTAATTACAGCTGTTTTTACCGCTGTAAATTGCCTTTACTTAATGCCAAAAGCAACCTATGAGCAGAAAGTTTTAAGTAACAATACTCAGAATAACCCAAGCTATATGCCAATTGAAAGCGGTAAGTTTTCAGACTTTGGTGATTACACTATCTACATTCAGACTGTAAACGGTGGTGAGAAAAAGGATAAGTCTCTAGAGCAGGTGGTTGTAATTAAGAACCTTGATACTGTGATGATTAGAAACAAAGAATCTGTATTTAACGTAGCAAAAACTGGTTATATCCGTACAGATGAAGATGGCATAAGATGGTTAACTTTAGGAGAGGGTAATCTCTATCAGACCAGCGGTAAAGATGGTTCTTTAAAGAAGACAAGCTATGACACTCTGGCAGTGCCTGTTCCTGCTGACAGAAACAATAACCTCAAGGATGATGTATTGCAGGGTATTTCTACATTAGATTTAATTCACTCAGATAAGGTTAAATCAAAAGTAGAGCTACAGTGGCGTATTGCTCCTGTTTTAGGTTGCTTTATTTTTGCTATCTTAGCAATACCACTGTCTATGATTAACCCTCGTCAGGGTAAGTTTGCGCGTTTAGGACCTGCAATCTTACTTTTTGTAAGCTATTACTTAGTATTACTTTCAATTAGAAATCTGTTAAATTCAGAAAAACTGCCTTTATATCCAGGTATGTACATCGTACCTTTAATTTACTTAATCTTTGTGGCAATTCCTTTGAATATAGATATTAAGAAGAGGATCAAGAAGTCAAAAAAGACTCTTGAGGTCAAAGCCAAGGAAGGTTAGTGATTAAAAGGATGATAAAAAATGCAGCTACAAGCTGCATTTTTTTTTAAGAGGTGAACTTAAGTTACTCTAAATAGTAAGCGTAAGTTACGCGATTTGGATGATTCTCTCTGTATTCTCTTGGAGAAACTCCCACAAATCTCTTAAAGAGCTTGGTAAAGTAGCATGGATCTTTAAAACCACATCTTTTAGCAACCTCGTTGATGCTGTCTAAGGTAGTTGTAAGTTCAATTGCTGCTACTTCAGTTCTGAACTTATTCAAGTATTCCATAGGTCTGTAACTTGTAAGCTCTTTAAAGAACTTACAGAAATACTTTTCAGATAATTCTACAGACTTTGCCATATCCTCTAAGGTAATGTCCTGAGTATAGTTATCAAAGATATATCTAAAGACATTATTAGCTTTAGTAAAGTGCTTGTAGAAACGTCCTGCTACCTCGTTGTCATAAAGAGTGTAGTCATTCTTTTCAACAACTAAGGTAAACAGATTGGTAAGTTTGCCAATCAGTCTAATACTAGTGCACAGGTCGCTATCTTTAACATGTCTGAAGATATCTTCTATTACAGCAGTGATCTCTTTGTCACTGTCTCTAGTGAAGAAGGTCTGTACTTCTAACTGATGAGTAACCATCATTTTGATGATTGAATAATGAGGCATTGAGAGATCATAGATATCTCTTAAATTAAAGGTAATAGACTCATATTCAGTATCCTCAGAACAAGGCTGACAGGCATGAACTGCATTAGCTCCGATAACACTGCAGTCACCCTCATTTAAGGTAATGAGGTGTGAATTAGCGGTAATGGTGACACTTCCTTTAATCACTCTGAACAACTGCTGATCTTCGTGATAGTGGAATGGCACTACGAAAAAGTCATTAGTCTTATCATAATGATAGTATTCAAAAGGGAAGTTTATCGTTCTCTCTCTAACAGGTATTGGATAATTTGTTTTCATAATTTTTATATATGTTAATAAGCTTTATATAGGTGATTTTTCAGGTATATAAAGTCTTTTTAGAACAAGCAAGTTATTCTCGATTTTGTTCTAAAAAATCTAAGCTAAACGTTATGATTTAGATTTTACACTCAATCTTACAATTATATTATCATGAAAATAATAATACACGATATATATAAGTGATAGATTAAAATAAACTGCTTTTATAAATCAATGAGTTTACACTCACTATGTTATCAATAGACGAGGCATAAAATAAAGATAAAATCGCCATTTTTCTCAAAAAAATTACTATCTAGTTTCAAATTTAATTTCAAATCTATTGATGGATCAAAGTTTTACTTTTAAATGCACCTTTATGAATATGTTCTTTTGGAAAATGCATCTTTTAGGAAAATGATCCTATACCTTTATGAACTAAGAGTTTTTTCCCTTCGTATGATAAAATGTCACTAATTGAATGGAGACACGAAATCTATGTACGGAATTCTCGATAGATATGTAGGCAAGAATATTATTTTATCAGTGCTATTAGTGGCTGTGTGTATGACGCTGTTTGCTGGCCTTATAACTTTCATTGATGCTCTCCGTTATATTGGTCGTGGCTCTATTGATTTCTTATTTGTTATCAAATACGTGATGCATAAAATTCCTGGCATCTGCGTAACTTTCTTCCCAGTATCGATTCTAATTGGTGGTGTTGTAGGACTGGGTATGATGGCAAGAAACTCAGAAATCATCATTTTACAGTCTATTGGTTTGTCAAAACTGAATATCGGTGTTTCTTGTGTAAAGAGTATTATTCCTTTAATCATTGTGATCTTATGCATAGGTGAGTTTGTAGCCCCAAGACTTGAGAAAATCGCTGAAGAGAATTTTGATAAGGCATCTATGAACGTAGGTGTTTCTTTGACTACCAACGGTACCTGGATTAAAGAGGGCAACAACTATATCGGAATTTTGGGTATTGTTAACGGCAATATGCTTATGGGGGTTGTCAGTTATGAGGTTGAAGGTAACAAGCTAAAGTCATACTCTAAGGCTCGTATTGGACAATATGAGAATGATCAGTGGGTAATGTACGATGTCAGCAAGTTAACTTTAACTGATGCAGGAACTGTTCATGAAAATATCCCTAAGCAGGTGTGGCAGATTGGCATTAACTTAAAGCGAATTGAAGTTTTAAGTGATGTTTCAGAGAACTTATCGGTGCTTCAGCTTTATGATTACATTAACTACATTGAGCACAACGGAGTAGATTCATCTCGTTATCGTTTGGCTTTATACAATAAGTTTATGTCACCATTAGTAATGCTGGTGATGCTTCTGTTAGCCTTATCCACTATTTTTGGACCACTGCGTTCAATGAACATGGGAGCAAGAATTCTCTCAGGTATTTCTTTAGGTTTTGGCTACTATGTTTTAAATCAGATTGTAGCCCCATTCTCAATTGTGTATGGTGTTCCTCCTATTGTAGGAGCTTCATTTGCTACCATTATCTTTGCAGGCTTTGCAATCTATCTTTTGAACCGAAAATCATAAGAATTGTGCTTTGACAAACTAGGATACGATCTATATAATGGTGCCATTCTGTGCCGAAGTGGCGGAATTGGTAGACGCAGCGGATTCAAAATCCGCCGCCCTTAAAAGCGTGTGGGTTCGAGTCCCACCTCCGGCACCA
>JBNMJE010000030.1:0-20021 GCA_050873645.1 Succinivibrio sp.
ATAAAGACAATTAGGAGACAGAGTTATGGATTGCCTGACGATGAATACTTTTTCCTAAAGTTATTTGATGCTTCAAGGCAAAAATGGAATCACAGTTTGGAAAGATCCTCTATGTGATCCCACATTTTTCTGTACTGAACCAATAAAATTATAAAAACTAATAACAAAGCTCACTTTAGGTGGGCTTTTTTATTGCTTATTTTTGGGGATGACTTCTGTTGAAACAACATTTTTAATCATCCCTGATTAAAGTTTATTATATAAAAATTGCACTAAAGCTCGTAATGATGATCGTATATGTTTGCTTGTCGTATTAAACGTAATAGGCAAAAGCTTTAGAGTAAATTTGAAGGTTCAAAATATGCTAAAATTCAACCAAAGTTTTTAAGTTAAGATTTTTTAAATGCTGTTTAACACCCCTGAGTACTTTTTACTGTTTCTGCCAGTAAGCATCATTGTCTATTTCTTTTTTAGCAAAAGACGCTATTTTGCAGCCTCAAAGCTGTGGTTGCTTTTATGCTCACTTTTCTTTTACTGTTACTGGAAGTTCGATTACATCTGGATCTTATTAGGCTCAATTGTCTTTAATTTTGTAATAGGATCAATCCTGTCAAAAGAAGCTTGTGCAAGCCAGAGCGAGCTTAAAGATAATAAAAACTCAGATAAGCATACTCAAATAACAAAGTTGAATCTTACTAAAAGAAAGCTCATCTTAATCTTTGGTGTGTTAGCAAACATGGCTTTATTAGGTTATTACAAATACACTGACTTTTTAATTTCAGATCTTAACCTGCTATTAGGATCATCATATGAGCTCGTGCATATAGTTCTGCCACTTGCGATAAGTTTCTTTACTTTTCAACAGATAGCTTATCTTGTGGATTCATATAAAGGTCTTACTAAAGAGTATGATTTTGTATCATATGCCGTGTTTGTCTCCTTCTTTCCACAGTTAATTGCAGGTCCTATTGTTCACCATAAAGATCTGATCCCTCAATTCTTTAAAGCAAGAAACTTAGTTTTAAACTACAAAAATCTGTGTTTAGGTCTGTTTATCTTTACGATAGGCATCATCAAAAAAGCTATCATCGCCGATAAGTTTGCAATATGGGTAGGTGACGGTTTTGTCAGTGCTAACAACCTGACACTGCTTACATCTTGGTTAGTATCATTTTGTTATACCTTTCAGCTGTACTTTGACTTTAGTGGTTATTGCGACATGGCGGTAGGTTCGGCTCTGTTCTTTAACATCAAATTACCTATTAACTTTAACAGCCCTTATAAAGCTCTATCAATTCAGGATTTCTGGAGACGTTGGCATATTACCTTATCTTCATTCTTAAGAGATTACCTCTACTTCCCACTAGGTGGCAGTAGAAAGGGCAGTTTTAGAACCTATGTAAATCTGTTTATAGTCTTCTTTATTACAGGTATCTGGCATGGTGCTGGTAATACTTTTGTCTTATGGGGACTATTACATGGTGTAGCCATCATTATCCACAGAATCTTTCATAATATGGGCTACAAATTACCTAGCGTTTTAGCATGGATTTTAACCTTTATCTTTGTGGATATAGCTTGGGTATTATTCAGAGCGCCTGAACTTAATGTGGCATACGAAGTCTATTCTCATATGTTTGATTTTGGCTCTATATCTTTAGAGCAACTGTCAACCTTTAAGTCTGCTCTTAAGGGGATAGGCTTGAATTACCAGACTATAACTTATGTAGTTTTAGCTTTAATTGTGGTTTTAACTTGTAAAAACTCCAATGAGTTGTTAGCAAAAGTTGCTGCTTTAAAATCTGTTCAGTTACCTTGTGTAAAAGCTATTTCCAATCAAAATATGCAAAGACTGCTTACAAAAACAGCTTCATATTTAGCTTGTGTTTTGGTAGCTTTAATTCTTTTCTATGTAACTTTAGCTGTCATTGGTTCTAGCTACACTGAGTTTATTTACTTTAACTTCTAAAGAACACAGCTTAAGTAAAGCTTTGAGTTTTATTTGAACTTAAAGCTAATCGTGACCTAAGAGGATTTATTAAGTAATGGCAAGTAAAAAGATCTTTGCTCTTATCATGTCTTTATTTATAGGTATCTTCGCATTATATGCAGTTGCCATGTATCTGTATGATCCTCAGCATATCATTTCAAATCCTAAGCACTTGTTTAACGGCAGCATGCGCTATCAGGCAAGAGGCTATCTTGAAAATAAAAATGTAAAAGGTCTGATTATTGGCACTAGCATGCTTGAGAATACAAGTTCTGATGAGGCAACAGCAAAGCTGTTTAAAGATAATACCTCAGAGCGCTTTTTAAACGTGTCTTTAGCAGGTTCTACTCTAGCTGATAGAAGGCTAGTTTTAGACTACGCCTTTAAACATAATGACATCAAAAAGGTCATTTTTTCATTAGAAATGTCACCTCTTTTCTATAAAGATCTTGTGCCTATGAACTGGCAGAAAATCTATGATGACAACCTAATAGATATCATGTCTCCTTATATGAAAACAGGTTATGTAAAGTGTCTGCTTACATTCTCACAAAGTGAAAAGTGCGTGGGAGTGAAAAAGTCTTTAGATAGACCTGCAGCTTGGATTGGTGATCCTTTGTATAAAGACAGTTTTAATGGTGTTTGCTCATGGAATATAGCCTCAAGAAACATCCTTAAAAGTTACCTTAATACAAATGGTAAAAGTAATGAGCTAGAACTCTTTAGCATTGACTACCTAAAGCAGTACACCCAAAAGGAGCTATTCAGTCTTATTGATAAACAGCAGAACACCAATTTCTATCTTGTAATACCTCCATCATCTGCTGTTTACTACAAGCTACAAACTGAGTACTTTAATGAGCACCTATCTTTAATTAAAAAGTTCATTACCTACCTTGCATCAGAGTGTTCTAGTAGGAATAACTGTAACCTATATGGTTTTGACGATACAGGCTTATCTTTAGATCTTAAAAACTACAAAGACATGTTCCATTATTCAGACAAGGTAAATTCTTTAATGATTGATGCCATTGCAAAGAATGAACATGAGATCACAAAAGATAATGTAAGCACATATCTTAAGAGAATGGATGAAGTCATTGCAAAGGCTGATGTAGATGCTATTAAAACACAAATCAGCAACTGTAAGTAAATACTTCAAGATAAGAGTTAAATCAAAACGCTGTCATTCTTGCTTAGCGCGATCTTTATAATTGTGCAACTTTCTATATATCTCTATATATCTCTATATATCTCTATATATCTATCTAGCTATGTATCTATCTAATCAAAATGGATATTGAACTTATCAAAGTTAGCTTCAATTTCCATCAATTCATAAATAGCAGGTGATGAAAATGCCTTAGCATACAGATTTCCTCACAAAGTTCATTAAGACCTATAGTCAATAAAAAAGCTCTAGCCTTTTTTGAGACTAGAGCTTTTAGAAAATTCTACTTAATCTTTAGCTTACTTTTTATTAGCAAGTCTTTGAGCTCTCTTGCAAGCTGCTGCTGTAAAGATTACGTCAGTTGAGCTGTTTAGAGCAGTTTCAGTTGAATCCTGAATTACACCGATAATAAAGCCAATACCTACAACCTGCATTGCAATATCATTTGGAATACCAAAGATTGAGCAAGCTAAAGGAATTAGCATTAGTGAACCACCAGCTACGCCTGATGAACCGCAAGCACACAGGATTGAAGCTACGCACATTAAGAATGCTGAGGCAAAGTCAATTTCAATGCCTAAGGTATGAGCTGCAGCCATAGTCATGATAACGATGGTGATACCAGCACCTGACATATTGATAGTGCAACCTAAAGGAATAGAAATAGAGTAAGTTGCCTTATCTAATTTCATTTCTTCACATAAAGCTAAGTTAACTGGTAGGTTAGCAGCTGATGATCTTGTGAAGAAAGCACAAACGCCAGATTTTGCCAAGCACTTGAATACTAATGGATATGGATTCTCGTGAGTTACGATGAATACTAATAATGGGTTGAAGATGAAAGCTACCATTAAGAAGGTTGCTACTAATACAACTACAACGTGAACGTAGTTTAGTAAGTTAGCAAAACCGCCTTCCTGAGTGCATGATGAGTAAACTAAGCCGAATACACCAATAGGAGCAAAACGGATCACCATACGAATAACACCAGATACTGATGCTGCTAAATCATCTAACACACGCTTGGTATTGTCATGAGCAACTCTGAACATTAAACCTAATGAGATAGACCACATTAAGATTGCAATATAGTTACCATTGATAAATGCAGATACTGGGTTTTCAACAGCCTGGTTTACGAAGTTGATTAAAACCTCACCAATGCCTGATGGGGCTGATACATCAGCATTCTGAGCTAATTCTGTAAAGGTGCTAGGGAAGATATAGCTCATGGTTAAAGCTAAACCACCTGAAATTAACATGCCAACAAAGTAAAGTACAATGATTGGTTTCATTGAGGTCTTCTGACCGGTCTGATGCTTAGCAATAGCTGCTGCAACTAAGGTAAATACTAAGATAGGTGCTACAGCTTTTAATGCTTTAACGAATAGATTACCTAGTGTTGGGATCACTGATTTGTCATCAGGGTAAACGTAAGCTGCAAGAATACCTAAGATAAGACCGATTACGATCTGCATGATGAAAGGAACTCTATTTAGAGTCCTTGCAAAAGGACCTTTTGGATTTTCAGATTCTAACATAGTGTTATTTTCCTTATATTTATAAAGGCATGGAGCCTTACTTTTCTGTAAAGATTTGGTTAATTTTACAGTCAAAATCTGTTGATTTGTATTTATTGATCAATTGATACTACATTTTTAGGAATATGCACATAAAAGGTGCAATTTTAGAGTCTAATCAAGATAAAAATGGTCATTTTTAAGAGATCTAGAAACTGATACAAAAGGATGACGTAATCGCTTACGGAATAAAAATCTTAAATTTAAGATTTTGAGTTATTTTAATAGATTTTTATTCTCGCATTTTTGGAAAAAATCGAAGCCTTGTATTATAATCAAGCTGTTTTTGGCTAAGGCTAAAAAGAATCTTATTTAATGAACACATACAAATTAGGTACCACCAATGATCTATTCTAAAGAAGTAGAGAATATGTGCCCTGTAACTAAGGGTGCATACCATGGTCCTGCTCCAATTCCTGAAGAGGGTAAATGGGTTCAGGCTAAAGAAATCACAGATATCAGCGGATTAACTCACGGTGTGGGTTGGTGTGCTCCTCAGCAGGGCGCTTGCAAGATGACCTTAAACGTAAAGGACGGCATCATTCAGGAAGCTCTTGTTGAGACTATTGGTTGTTCAGGTATGACTCACTCTGCAGCTATGGCTTCAGAAATCTTAATCGGTAAGACCTTATTAGAAGGCTTAAACACCGACTTAGTTTGTGATGCTATCAACACTGCATACCGTGAGCTGTTCTTACAGATCGTTTACGGTCGTACTCAGACTGCTTTCTCAGAGGGCGGTTTACCAGTTGGTGCTTCTCTTGAAGACTTAGGTAAGAACCTACGTAGCCAGGTTGGTACTATGTTTGCTACTAAGGCAAAGGGTCCACGTTACCTGGAGATGACCGAAGGTTATGTTACCCGTGTAGCTTTAAACAAGAATGACGAGATCGTAGGTTACGAGTTCGTAAACTTAGGCAAGTTAATGGATCTGTTAAAGGCTCACCCAGAGATGTCTGGTAAAGACGCAATTGCTAAGATCCAGGGCCACTATGGTCAGTGGGATAATGCCGCTAAGTATATTGATCCAAGAAAAGAATAACGAGGTACTCAAAGATGGCATTATTTGAAAGTTATGAGCGTCGTATTGACAAAATCAATGGTGTATTAGCTCAGTACGGTATTAAGTCAGTTGAAGAGTGTAAAGAGATTTGCGCTAAGTATGGTTTAGACCCATACAAGACTGTTGGTGACATTCAGGGTATCGCTTTCGAAAACGCAAAGTGGGCTTACACTGTAGGCGCTGCTATTGCATTAAAGAAAGACTGCAAGGTTGCAGCTGATGCAGCTGAAGCTATCGGTATCGGTTTACAGGCTTTCTGTATTCCAGGTTCTGTAGCTGAGGATCGTAAGGTTGGTTTAGGTCACGGTAACTTAGGCGGTATGCTATTACGTGATGAGACCAAGTGCTTCTGCTTCTTAGCAGGTCACGAGTCATTCGCTGCTGCTGAAGGCGCTATCGGTATCGTTCGTAACGCTAACAAGGCTCGTAAGACTCCATTACGCGTTATCTTAAACGGTTTAGGTAAAGACGCTGCTCAGATCATCTCTCGTATCAACGGCTTCACCTATGTAAAGACCAAGTTTGATTACTACACTTCAGAGTTAAAGATTGTAGAAGAGATCAAGTACTCAGATTCAGAGCGTGCTAACGTTCGCTGCTTCGGTGCAGATGACGTTCGTGAAGGTGTTGCAATTATGCATCACGAGGGTGTTGACGTTTCTATTACTGGTAACTCAACCAACCCAACTCGTTTCCAGCACCCAGTTGCAGGTACCTACAAGAAAGAGTGTATCGAGCAGGGTAAGAAGTACTTCTCAGTAGCTTCTGGTGGTGGTACCGGTCGTACCTTACACCCAGATAACATGGCTGCAGGTCCTGCTTCATACGGTATGACTGATACTATGGGTCGTATGCACTCAGACGCTCAGTTCGCAGGTTCATCATCAGTTCCAGCTCACGTTGAGATGATGGGCTTCATGGGTATGGGTAACAACCCTATGGTTGGTGCTACCGTAGCTATCGCTGTTCAGGTTGCTCAGGCTTTAAACAAGTAATTTGTTTTACTGAATAATCTTAAGAGGGGGCATTGATTTGCTCCCTTTTTGTTTCTGCCTATTCTCTTTTCATAGTTGCCTTTCAATTTTCAATTCCTCTCTGTTATGTTTCATGATTTAATAACAGTGTCTTCAGTCCTTTTAGCTTAGCTAAAATTAAACAAATTTAAGAGGAAAATCATGTCATCAGAAATTGGTAAGTATGTCTGCGCCTACACAGATTTTGGATTTAAAAGACTGTTCGGGTCAGAGCCAAACAAAGATATCTTAATTAGCTTTTTAAATTCATTCTTGAATTTAAAAGACAAGATTGTAGATTTGTCATACTTATCATCTGAGCAACTTAGTGTTTTACCTTTTGATAAAAATGCGATTTTAGGAACTTGCTGCAAGACATCTGATGACTCATACATCATTGTACAGATCCAGAATGCTATACCAGTCTTTATAAAAGCCAGAAGTATTTATCACAGTTTATCCTTTATCAGTAATGAAGCTCCACAAGGTGTCTTTGATAACAGTATTAAAGCGGTCTACAGCATAACCTTGGTTGGCAGCAAGTTAGATGATGACAGTGAACCATATCTACATGAAGTAGTTTTATACGACAAAGGTTCAAAAGCTAAGTTCTGCGACAACATTGCATACTATTATTTAGAACTTCCTAAGTTCACCAAAATGAAGATGAGCTTGAAACTATCCAGGATAAATGGATGTATGCAATAAAAAATCTGTCAGACTTAAAAGATAAGCCTAGCACCTTAACAGAACAAGTCTTCACTAGATTTTTTGAAATTGCTCTAATTGCCAATTTTACAGATAAAGAGAAATCAGCTTATAAAGCAAGCCTCATGAAAATGTGGAATAGCTATGCTTCTTTTGAGACTAGCTTTAATAAAGGTCTGAATGAAGGGCGAGAAGATGGAAGAGCGGAAGTAAAAATATCTGTTGCAAGAAAATTAAAAGAGTTATGACTGTCTTCAGATGATATCTTTAAAGTAACAGAACTTAAAGAAGGCGAGTACTAAATAGTTTTAACTACCAATTTGTTTAAAGATATAAAGAGCATTGACTAATGTATTAACATTTTATTAAAGATATCTCTTATTGTGTCGTTAATGAACTAAGAGTTTCTAAAACGGCCAATGAGCTGATATCAGGAGAGAAACAGGAGCAATTCCTGTAGTTGTCTCTGGGGAGTATTCCCCAGAGGTAACACTCTTAATCTAGACTTCAATCTTAATCCCTGTCTTAATCGATTTTAATCTGTCATTATTCATACAGAGGATCTTACTTTTATTACCGCTTTGATCTTTTGATATACTGCTAGTTTGAATTTGTCTGAATTCATCAATAGTTGATTTACAACACTTAAAAAGTGTCTTAAGTCTATAAAGACCTGTCAAAAGAAAAGTATGAATAGCTCTAGCTTTAATCTCTTACAATATCTACGAAGAAATCCTGATCTTTACACCGCAGCCATATTAGCTTTTGTAACCTCGTTTTTTACTAAATTCTCATTTAAAAGCACAATTGATGCTTTAAACATCAAGATCCTGTTATTACTTTTATGCTTGATGCTGGTGGTAGCTTCATTTAAAAAGTTAGGTGTACTATCTTTGGTTTATATGAAACTATGCTCAATGTCTAAAAATGCACGAGCACTATCAAGACTGTTTATCTTTATTAACTTTTTCATCTCGATGTTAATTACCAATGATGTTTCATTGATAATCTTTATTCCAATTGCAATTGCAGCTTTTGTAAAAGTTAACAGGCAAGATCTTTTAATTAAAGTCTTATCTTTACAGACCATAGCTGCAAATGTAGGTTCTACGCTTACACCTATTGGAAATCCTCAAAACCTGTTTATCTATACAGTCTTTAACTATGACTTACTCTCATTTGTAAAAGTCACAATTCCTATAATCGTAGTGTCATTTGTGCTGTTGTTTTTTACAACACACTTTATTGATACCAAGCCTTTGAAGTATGAGAGCAACTTAACACTCACAATTAACTCAAAAAAATGTGCCGTAAGCTCAGTCTTGTTTGTGCTTTGTCTTTTAAGTGTACTTAGAGTGCTAGATGTTTATGTAATGGCCATCATGGTTCTTATTGCAATTTTATGTATGGACAGATCTCTGTTTAAACAGGCAGACTATAAGCTATTACTGCTGTTTGTATTCTTGTTTATCTTTGTGAACAATGTTTGTCAGATGCCAACAGTCAAAAACTTTGCAGAGAACTTTGTTGATAAATATGAGTATTTTATTTCTCTGACACTCTCTCAAATCGTGTCAAACGTTCCTGCAACTGTAATGCTATCTAATTTTGTTAAAGATTCAGATATGCTCTTAATCGGCGTGAACGTAGGTGGTTTAGGAACTATCATTGCTTCTATGGCAAGTTTGATTACCTTTAAGTTCTACATTAAAACTAATGATGCCAAGCCTCTTTACTACATGAAGAAATTTACTAAATACAACATCGGATTTTTGCTGGTATTAGTAACTTTACACTTTGTTTTGCCTCAGTTCTTTTAAGGCTCATTTAGATAAATTTATTCTAGGTAAAGCCTGTGTAAAGCGTTTAAAGTATAAGCGCTATAAAGTATAATGAATGCCATAAATTTGGAGCTTAAATTTCATGGCATTATCATTCTTTGCAACCTGTCCTAAAGGTTTAGAAACTCTTTTATTAAACGAATTAAACGATCTTGGAGCACAAAACGCTAAAGAAACTGTAGCAGGTGTTTCTTTTAAAGGCGATTTTGCTTTTGGTATGAAAGCATGTCTTTGGTCTCGCTTTGCTTCAAGAATTTTGCTTGAGATGTCAGAGTTCTACTGTGAAACTGACACTGAACTATATATTGGTGCTAATGGTGTAGCTTGGGAAAAGTATTTTGATAAGAGCAATACCATCGCAGTTTCTTTCACTGGTACTAACGATGAAATCAGAAACACTCAATATGGTGCTTTAAAAGTAAAGGATGCCATCTGCGACAGATTGCAGACAACCTTAGGTGGAAGACCCGATGTTGACAGAGAAAATCCTGACGTTTTAATTAACTGCCATTTAGATAAAAAGGGCAGTGCCAACATTTTAATCGATCTCTCTGGTCGTGCTCTTCTTAAACGTGAATATCACCGTGGTACAGGTGCTGCTCCTCTAAAAGAGAATTTAGCTGCTGCCATGATTAAAAGAGCAGGATATACAGGGGATAACTTCATTGATCCTATGTGCGGTTCTGGTACTTTATTATTTGAAGCAGCTTGTGTGGCTACCGATACAGCTCCAGGTATCAGAAGAGATCACTATGGCTTCTTTAACTTAAAGCAGTTTGATAAAGAAGCTTGGAATAATCTTTTAGAAGATGCTAAAACCAGATCTCAAAACGGTATTGCAAAGTGCATTGAGAGAAAAGTTGAGATCGTAGGTTTTGATCTTGATGAAAGAATTGTTGAGATTGCTAATGAAAATGCTGCAAAGGCAGGCTTTGAGAACTTAGTAAAAGTTTATCACTGCCCTGTACAGAATCTGTATAACCCATTTACTTCAGATCTTAAAGTTACCATCGTAACTAACCCTCCATACGGTAAGAGAATGGGTAACTTTAACGAGTTAATCGCTCTTTACACCGAGATTGGTGCTGGCTTTAAGAAGAACTTTAAAGGCGCAAGAGCTGCTGTTATCTCATCTTCACCTGAATTGCTCTCATGCATGAGATTGCATTCAAATAAGGTTTACAAGCTGTATAACGGTGAGCTTTTATGTCAGTTAAGAGTCTTTG
Organism: Succinivibrio sp.; assembly: GCA_050873645.1. Taxonomy (GTDB): domain Bacteria; phylum Pseudomonadota; class Gammaproteobacteria; order Enterobacterales; family Succinivibrionaceae; genus Succinivibrio. The sequence goes on from JBNMJE010000030.1 coordinate 10,593, forward strand.
ATATTAACGAGACTGAAGATTTAAGCGTCAAAGAAGAGCAGAACATTAAGATTGCAACAGATTTTGCTAACCGCTTAAAGAAGAACTTAACCTATATGCGCAAGTGGGCAAAGAACGTAAATACTAATGCTTATCGTGTCTATGATGCAGATGTACCTGAATACTCTGCTGCCATCGACTATTATGATGGTTACTATGTAATTCAGGCTTATAAGGCACCAGCTAAGGTAAATCCTCGTGTTGCAAAACGCCATGAACTGGATATGTTAAGTGCAACTGTTGAAATTGCTGGTGTTACAGGTGACAAGGTCATCTTAAAGAGCCGTGAAGTTCAAAAGGGCGATAATCAGTATGAAAAGGCCAAAGAACTAAAAAATGAGTTCATGACTGTAAACGAGAACAATGCTCTGTTTAGAGTCAATCTGTATGATTATTTAGATACAGGTCTGTTCTTAGATGGTCGACTCATTAGAGATTTAATTAGAAAAGAAGCAAAAGACAAAGACTTTTTAAATCTGTTCTCTTATACCTGCTCTGCATCAGTTGCAGCAGCTTTAGGTGGAGCAAAATCTACTGTATCAGTTGATATGAGCAGAACTTACCTTGAATGGGGTATGGAGAACTTTAAGTTAAACCATTTATCAACAGATAAGGCTCAATTCATTCAGGCAGATTGCCTCTCTTGGTTATCTCAAGATCAGGGATTAGAATTTGATCTTATCTATATTGATCCTCCTACCTTCTCAAACTCAAAGCGTATGGAGACTAGCTTTGATGTAAAGCGTGATCAGGTAGCATTACTGTCAAATCTTACAAGACACTTAAAAGACGGTGGAGAGGTTATCTTCTGCACCAACTTCAGAGGCTTTGCAATTGACGAGTCTATCAAAGATTATGGCTTTGAAATTGAAAATATCTCTGATGCTACTTTACCTCGTGACTTTGCGCGAGATAAGAAAATACATACCTGTTACCGTTTGAAATTTAACAAGGCTAACATGGTAAAAACAGCTGAGCCTATGACAACATTAAAAGCAGCTCCTAAGTGGCAGAAGGCTTTGGATGTAAAAGAAAATACTTACCATGAGTATTCTGAGTCTAACCACTATTCACAGGATAGAAATTCTGACAGAAGTTCTTATAGAAATGCCAAAGCGTTCTCAACACGCTCTGTAAATGGCTCAGGGAACAGAGCTTATGGAGCTAATACTGGTGTAAGTACTGCAGGTGTAAATAAGGTCTGGGGTGAAGCTAAAGAAAGTCACTCAACTTATAGACACGAAAAACAGGATAAATTTACCAAGCGTCCTGGCGAATTTGCACATAAACCATTTAGACGTGATGATGAGAACTCATCATTCAATGATAGACGTTCACACGATAATGGTTACCAAAGAGGCAGATCGTCATACACTAAAGGTAAAGATGGCTTTTCAAAGGGTAAAACAAGAACTCCTTCTCACAAACCACGTGTGTTTGGCCCTGATGGAATTAAGGATTTGTAATGAGTCTTGTATCCATTATTGATGCTTATCTAAATAACGGAGCTGACAAACTTTTAGAAGGGGCAAATCTTTCAATTGAAGAGAATGAAAGAATTTGTCTTGTAGGTCGTAACGGTACTGGTAAGTCAACTCTGTTAAGTTTAATTCAGGGTAAAAGAGAGTTAGATTCTGGCAGAATTATTATTCAGTCAGGTCTTAAGATTGCAACTTTATGTCAGGATCCACCTGCCTATGAACATGGTACAGCTTACTCTCTTGCAGCAAGTGGTGTGCCTGTAGTAGGCGAGGCTTTATCAAAATTCTCCATCACAGAAGATCCCCATGAGCAGTTAGAACTGTCTGCTTTTATTGAATCTCATGATGGTTGGGTAAAAGATGCTGTTGTCCGTAAGATTTTAAACAGAATAGGTTTAGCCCCAGAGCTGGAATTAAAATCACTCTCAGGAGGCAATCGCCGTAAGGTAGCACTAGCAGCAGCTTTAGCTTCAGAACCGCAATTACTGTTACTTGATGAACCTACTAACCATTTGGATATCGAATCTATTTCATGGTTTGAGCAGGAGCTAAAAGCTTTTAACGGCACTTTAGTCTTTGTAACTCATGACAGATTCTTTGCAAATAACTGTGCTACAAGGATAGTCGAGTTAGATAGAGGTAAGCTCTATTCTTATCCTGGCTCTTTTAACCGTTACATTGAACTTCGTGATGAAAGATTACGTAAAGAAGAATTGGCGAACGCTGAGTTTGACAAGATCTTAGCTCAAGAAGAAGCTTGGATTAGACGAGGCGTTAAAGCTCGTCTAGCTCGTAACGAAGGCAGAGTAAAGGATCTTGAGGAGCGTAGAAAGATAAGAGCTAATCGACGTGACCGTATGGGGAACGTCATTATGGAGGCAAACTCTGCTCAACGAAGTGGCAACTTAGTTTTTGAAATTAAAGATCTGAATATCTCATTTGGGAATAAGTCGGTTATCAAAGACTTTAGTGCAACTGTGATGCGTGGCGACAGAATTGGTATTACAGGACCAAATGCTGCCGGTAAGACTACTTTAATTAAAGCTCTATTAGGTCAGATTAAACCAACATCAGGTAAAGTAAGAACCGGTGTTAATGTCGAAATTCAGTATTTTGACCAGTATCATGAAGGTCTTGATCTTGAAAAGTCTGTAGCCGATAACGTAGCTGACGGCCATACTGAGGTCTGCATTAACGGCAAGAATAAACATGTTATCTCATATTTAGCTAACTTCTTATTCTCAGGCAGAAGAGCTCGCTCTCCTGTTAAAGTACTGTCAGGTGGTGAGAAGAACAGACTGTTATTAGCTCGTCTTTTTGCTAAAAGCTCAAACGTTCTAATCATGGATGAGCCTACTAATGATCTTGATTTAGAAACCTTAGATTTATTAGAAGATTTAGTATCGAGCTATAACGGTACAGTTATCATTATCAGCCACGATAGAGCCTTTATTGATAAGGTTGCAACAGAGACTTGGGTCTTTGATGGCAAAGGTCATATTGAATCTGTAATTGGTGGTTGGTCTGATGTGTTAGCTTATTATGAGCGCATTTCTAAAAATACAGATCCGTCTACAAGCCTGGCTAAAGACAACAATCAAAAAGATATTAAAAAATCTGAACAGTCATCTAAATCTGGAACAGAAAAGGTTAACAATTCCAAGAAGAAAAAAGGTCTTACTTTTACCCAAAAGCATGAGCTAAAGGAACTTCCAGATAAGGTTGAAAAGTTAGAGGCAGAAATCGCTTTATTAGATGAGCAACTGTCAGATCCAGCCTTGTTTGCCGACGGTCCTGAAAAGTCTATTGAAGTTACCAATAAAAGAAATCAGGCGCAAGTTGAGTTAGATAAGCTTTATGCTCGATGGGAAGAATTGGAATTGATAAACGGAGAATAAAATGCCAGCCATTTTTTCAAAAATTGATTTACATTCACATTCAACTGCATCAGATGGTGCTTTCACTCCAGAAGCTTTAGTTCAAAGAGCAATTAGTCGAGGTCTTACTCATTTAGCTTTAACCGATCATGATTGTGTTTTAGGTATTGATAGAGCTAAAAAAGAAGCTGAAGGTAAATTAGAGTTAATCCCAGGAGCTGAACTTTCAACTACCTGGAACAATGAGCAGATTCATGTGGCTGCCTTATTTATCGATAAAGATGCACCTGCACTTCAAGAATATCTAAAAGGTCAAAGAGTCTTACGTATTCAAAGAGCTCAAGAGATTGGTGCAAAATTAGATAAGCAGGGCTTTACCGATTCATATAATGAATGCGTAAAAAGAGCTGGTGAGGGAGCCTCAATTACACGTGGCAACTATGCTCGTTACATCGTAGAGATGGGCAGAGCGCAGACTAATGAAGATGCATTTGAATATTACCTTAAGAAAGGTAAATGCTGTTATGTAAAGACCAATTGGCCTGATATTAGTGTAGCTGTAGAAGCTATCTTAAAGTCAGGTGGTATTCCTGTTTTAGCTCATCCTAAACGTTATTCACTTACTAATACTAAGTTAAGAGCGTTAATGGAATACTTTAAAGATTGTGGTGGTATAGGCATTGAAGTTGCTTCATCTCAACAGAAGCCTGCTGATCACGAGTACCTGTGTGAGCTTTGTAGAAAATATGATTTCAAAGCTTCATTAGGTTCTGATTTCCACAATATTGGTCCTTACAGAGAATTAGGATTGAATCTATCAATACCTGATGATTTAAAGAAAGTATGGCAGACACCTCAAGCAGAGCCTTATCACTTTCCTCAAAACTGATAGGGTACTCTAAGGTATAGTAACCTGCTGTTGACAAGACGTTCTTTCAAAAGATCAGCGTTTTAAGCAAAAGTAGAGAGGGGAAACTTCTCTACTTTAAAATTTTCATTGCAAACAGTCAGAAGATTATTTAACTGTAAGCGTCCCTCCATTCAGAACAAATACTGCATAACAAATACTATTCCTCGCCTAAAGATAATGCACTTTGTAAGAGCAGAGTATTCATACTATAACGATTTGTCAAAATTTAATTATCAGATAAGACAACATTTTTAATAAATATTATTAGCTAATGCTAATTTTAGTTGCATGTAACTAACTATATCTGTACAATAATATTGTGTTCGTTATTAAGATTTTTTGCTAAGAGGAAATCATGTCAAAAATCGTTAAAGTTATCGGTCGTGAAATTATTGATTCACGTGGTAATCCAACTGTAGAAGCAGAAGTTTATTTAGAAGATGGTTCATTTGGTCGTGCTGCAGCTCCATCTGGTGCATCTACAGGTTCTAGAGAAGCTTTAGAGTTAAGAGACGGCGATAAATCACGTTTTGGTGGTAAAGGTGTATTAAAAGCTGTTGCTAACGTAAATGGCCCTATTGCTAAGGCTATTATTGGCAAATGCTCTTGTGATCAGGCTGGCATTGATAAGATCATGATCGATCTTGATGGTACTGAGAACAAAGATAAATTAGGTGCTAATGCAATCTTAGCTGTATCTTTGGCAGTAGCTAAAGCTGAGGCTGCTTCTCGCAAGGTTCCTCTATACAAATATATTGGTGAACTTTATGGTCACAAAGGCAAGTATGTAATGCCACTACCTATGATGAACATTCTAAATGGTGGTAAGCATGCTGATAACAATGTTGATATTCAGGAGTTTATGATCCAGCCTGTAGGAGGTAAGAATATACGTGAAGCTTTACGTATTGGCGCTGAGGTATTCCATGCTTTAGCATCAGTATTAAAGAAGAAAGGCTTATCAACAGGTGTTGGTGATGAGGGCGGTTTTGCTCCTAACCTAAAGTCAAATGCTGAAGCTTTTGCTTGCATTAAAGAAGCTGTTGAAAAAGCAGGCTATGAGTTTGGTAAAGATGTAACTTTGGCAATGGACTGCGCTTCATCAGAGTTCTACAACAGCGAGAAAGGCTTATACGAATTAAAGGGTGAGGGTAAGTCATTTACCTCTCACGAGTTTACTGATTACTTAGCTAACCTTGTAAAAGAGTATCCAATTGTATCAATCGAAGACGGTCAGAATGAGTCAGATTGGGATGGCTTTAAGTATCAGACTGAAAAGTTAGGTTCTCATGTACAGTTAGTAGGTGATGATCTGTTCGTTACTAACACTAAGATCTTAGCAGAAGGTATTAAGAAAGGTATTGCAAACTCAATCTTAATTAAATTCAACCAGATTGGTTCATTAACTGAGACTTTAAATGCAATTAAGATGGCTCATGACGCAGGTTACACTGCTGTTGTATCTCACAGATCAGGTGAAACTGAGGATACTACCATTGCAGATCTTGCAGTTGGTACTTCATGCGGTCAGATTAAGACAGGTTCTATGAGCCGTTCAGATCGTATTGCTAAATACAATCAATTAATCAGAATCGAAGAAGAATTAGGTGATGATTGCGTCTTCTTAGGCAGAAAGGCTATTAAAGGTCAAAACTAAGATAACGATCCTTTTTGATTGAAGATTTGGCGCCAGGACTTGTTCCTGGCGTTTTGTTTTTAATGAATCGTGAGCAATTGAATTTTGATTGCATTTATCGTCCATTATATGAGTAGATACTTATTGACCATGTAAAAGATCTCTTAAAGCAAATGTACGAATAACTTTTTGATCAAGTCATGCGTTTTTCTCATTCATTTGTGATACCTTGAATGAAGTTAGTTTTAAAGGAATTTAGTCATGAAAAAGAAAACAATTGGTATTTTAAGTTCATGTGCGATAGCAGTAGCAGTAGCTGTATATGCAGGTGGTGTATATTTTACAAAATCAGCTGTAGATAATGAGATTGAAAAGATTAACGATATTTCATCTCAAGGAGAGAATGGCTCAGAGGAAATTGCTTCAGTTGCTCATTTTAATGTTGAGGATAAAGGATTCTTTTCTCAAAAAGGCACACTTACACTTTCATACCCACCATATGTTAACTTTGCAATTCCTGTAAAAATTGAGCATGGCTTTTTAAACGCAGAAATCTCTTTTGATACAAAAGATGTCAACAATTATTTAGCTCGACAAAAGTTATTGGCCTTAGATGGAAATACTTTAAAGAGTTCAGCCAAACTTAATGTAAGCGCTTTAAGTCAAAGTGCAACCTTAAAATTAAAGCTAGATGGCAGGTATCTTGACAGGGCAATAAATCCAATTTCCGCTGATATAAAGGTTGAAATTGATAAAGATGAGAATGTGGATTTATCCTCAGAATTTAACAGCATCAATCTAGTCTTATTAGGCAAAGTTGATTCTTTAAAGTACAAGACTAAATTTACAGGCATCGGTGCCTTAAAGAAATTTGATGAAATGGAATTATCAACAAAAGGTGTGAAGACCATCGGCTTTAAATCTGATAGTTTGAAGGCTTCATTAGAGGCTAAGAATCAAAAAGATGATGGTACTTTTGATCTTAAGTTTAAAGCTAAGGGTGATAATCTTGATTATATAAAGGATTATGATGCAGCTATTACAGTAAGAGGCATTACCGCCGATGCTTTGAACAGTCTCTATACTGGTGCAGTAACTGGTCTTCCAAATTCAATTCCAAATATAAAAGGTATTGATATCGATAAGTTTGAAGGCGTGATCGATGACAAAATAGGCTCTTTAATCGGTTTATATGATAAAAAGAAGTTGCCAGTTAAAGCTTCAGGCAAACTTGATTTTAAAGCCTCTGAAGATGAAGCTCTTCCTGTTGTAAATGGAAATATCAAAGTTACAACAGATGAAGATCCTGGAGAGACTATGTTCTTTGTTAAAAAGGATAAAGAGTATAGCTCTGACATTAAGATCGTTGATTCAGAAGTTTATGTAAACAACGAGCGTATGATGTAGCTAACAAGATTCATAAATCTTGCTCTGAATTTCATACTTTGTGTTTTGAATTTACAGAGTATGAAACTTTTTGATGATTAAGAACTGATAGAGAAAATCTATTAACGAATTTGTGAACTTACTATTTCCTTAATGAACATAAGGTTAATTCTATAATAGATGATATACTTAGCAGATGCTAAGAGAGTTTTTAAGGACGGGATATGAAATTTACAAAGAAACTGCCTAACTATGCTAGTTTTTCTAAACTCATAGAGACAAACAGTATCTATGTAGATAAGACAGGTATCATCGCTAACTTTGCTAAAAGCAATGGTCCATTTATCATTTCACGTCCAAGACGCTTTGGTAAGTCAACACTTATCAATACATTACATGAGCTCTTTTCTCATGGTCTTGAGAAATTTAAAGGTTTAGAGATTGAACCTTTATGGGATGATAAAACCTATAAAGTTCTACATATAGATTTCTCATCCTATAACTTTTTATCTGCGTATAATTTTAAAGATTATTTCTATGCAGATTTAAAACAAAAGTTCATCGAATTAGGTTTTAGTGTTGATGATAGTGATATGTCTATTAAGGCACCTGCTTTGCTTGTGGATAATGCTTTTAAGAACAATCACTCAGGTGAAGAGATAGTCTTACTTGTTGATGAGTATGACACACCTCTATCAGCAGTTTTAAACAATGAAAAAGAGTTTTTAACTCGTCGAAATATACTTAGTAGCTTTTACTCAAAAATAAAAGAATATCAAGGCAGATTCCGTTTTATCTTTATTACAGGTGTAACTTATTACGCCAGCTCTTCTATTTTCTCGGGATTTAACAATTTACATGATTTAACTTTAGATCTCAGATATGGCGCTCTATTAGGATTTAACGCAGAAGAGTTAGAAAAGTACTTTTGTGAGTATATTGACAATGCTGCTATAGAATTAAATCAAGAGTATGAAACAGATATCTATAACCATGAAACAGTAGTTGCAGAAATTAAAAGAAATTACGATGGCTATAGCTTTGATGAAGAATGTATGCACCATGTTTACAATCCATGGTCGATTATTAAGTTTTTAGAAAGACCAAAAGAAGGTTTTATTCCATACTGGGTGTTATCAGGAGGCTCAAGACCTTCTTTCCTAGTGAACTACCTAAAACAAGGCTTAGAAAAGAACACTCCATTGGAGTTGCAAAATCTACTAGATATTGACGCAACTGTTAATAAAGATGACGACTCACTGTATCCAAGTATTGAAAATATAGCTAACATTGATTTATTTGCTATCTTGTATCAGGCAGGATATTTCTGCATTAAATCAGTTGTATATGACATTTTTAAGGTTGGCATTCCCAATTTAGAGGTAAAACAAGTTTATTCTGAAATCTTGTTAAGACTATTAACTAACGACAAAGATGTTCAGGAAAAGTTTACTATTTCTCTATATGAAGTTCTTTGTGAGTCTAACTTAGACAAGCTTAAAGATATCTTTAATTGCTTCATCAATGAACTCTCCTATGAAAGCGTAAAGAACTTTAATGAAGCATGTTTTAGAGATGTATTAAAGCTTGCAATGCTAACCTTTAATGTAATAGCCTCAACTGAGGTAATGGGCTCTTGTGGAAGAGCAGATATTACAGCAGAGGCAGGTGACTACCTATATGTCTTTGAATTAAAGGTAACAGATAACAGTAAAGACATTGATACAAAGCTCAATGTTGCCAAAGAGCAAATCATAAAGAACAAGTACGCAAGGCGTCTTACAGATAAGACTGTAGTACCAGTGGCTTTAGTCTTAGAGAATAATTCTAAGAGTAGAGCAAAGAGTGATACTCCAGTTTGTGAGATTGTAGCTTTAGAGAAAGTTTAGCTATGATTTAGTTAGAAACTGCAATACAGCTATGATGATATACTAAAGCCAAGAATATTCTTTTTAGGACGATGACATGAAATTTACAAAGCAATTGCCTGATACAACTGATTTTAGAGAGTTAATTGACAATAATTGTATTTATGTTGATAAAACAGCTCAAATCAGTCAATTTGCTGTGAAAAAAGGTCCTTTTTTCATTTCACGTCCA
>JBNMJE010000031.1:0-19974 GCA_050873645.1 Succinivibrio sp.
AAAACAGATACTTATAAGACAGAAAACTTATAAGAGCAGAATATATGGGATTGGATTCTATTTTGCTCTGCAATGCTTTACTCTGAAATTAAGATAAAGCTACCAAAGTAGAATTACAAAATCACAGGATAAAAGATGACTGTAAAGAACGGAAATTACAAAAAAGTATTAGATGATTTAACCAAAGCAGGCGTTACTGAGAATCAATTCTCATGGTTTTCTTTAATGATTGGTGTTCTTGCTAAAGGCGTTGAACCTGGCAGCAGGATCTTTATCAGTGTCTTCTCAAACCTTTTAAATGATGGTCAGCCTTTACCTGGTGCTTTAGTTGCTACTCTGACTAATCTTGCGATGGATACTAAAGAGAAATTAGAAAATGCTGACGAGGATTTATTTGCAATGCCTGATGATTCTTATGAAAAGAAAGACAGATTAAAGACACTAGCAGATTTATCTTATGGTCTAAGCTTAGGTCTTACTGTAAATGCTAAAGACGGCTCTTTAGAGAAAATCACTGATCGTGAAGTTTTAGGCGATCTCAACACCATTTCAGAAGTTGCTAAAGTTGATGTTGAAGCTGAGCTTGATGAAGACGATCTTGATAATGTGCTTGAATTTATGATTGATGTAGCAACCAAGAACTTCCAGATCCACTCAAAAGAATAATCTGCACGTAATCAACAGCACTTATAAAAATTCACATTCATCAAGAAAAGAGCCTCAATGAGGCTCTTTTCTGTTCAACTGTCCTAGCTATCTTCCTTACTAATCTTCTATTCCAGGCATTAAAAGCAAAGCTTGCTTTAAGTCATTGATCTCATCACGAACAGAAGCTGCCTCTTCGAACTTAAGTTCACGAGCATATTTAGTCATAGATGCTGTAAGCTCATCAATTCTCTTGGTGATTTCTTTAGCACTCATATGAGATACATTGTTCTTCTTTTCCCATTCCTTACGAGAAATAGGTTTCTTGCGAGGTTCATCAGGAACCTTAAAGGAATCGGTATCGCGCAAGGCAACTTCCATAATATCAACAATCTTTTTCTTGATTTGCTTTGGAGTGATGCTGTGTTCTTTATTGTATTTTTCCTGTAACTCACGTCTTTTAGCAGTAACCTCAATAGTCTCTTTCATGGAGTCAGTTATCTTGTCGGCATAGAAGATAGCTTTACCGTTGACGTTACGGGCGGCACGACCTACGGTCTGAATTAAAGAACGAGCTGAACGCAAAAAGCCTTCTTTATCTGCATCTAAAATTGCAACTAAAGAGACTTCAGGCATATCAAGACCTTCTCTTAAGAGGTTAATACCTACTAGAGCATCAAACTCACCTAATCTAAGATCTCGGATGATATCCATTCTTTCTACAGCATCAATATCAGAGTGCAAGTACCTTACTCTGATGTCATGCTCACTTAGATAAGCTGTAAGTTCTTCAGCCATCTTTTTGGTAAGAGTGGTGATTAAAACTCTTTCATTGCGTTTAGCGCAGGCTCTAATCTCACTCATGACGTCATCAACCTGAGTTGCTACAGGACGAACTTCAATAATCGGATCAAGTAAACCTGTAGGTCTTATGATCTGCTCTACTACCTGACTTGATTCTTTTATCTCAAGCTCTGCAGGAGTTGCAGATACATATAAAGTTCTAGGTTGCAGAGCTTTGAACTCTTCGAACTTTAAAGGTCGATTGTCATAAGCAGATGGTAATCTGAAGCCGAAATTTACCAAGCTTTCTTTTCTTGAATGGTCACCTTTATACATAGCGCCAATTTGTGGCACAGTTACATGTGACTCATCAATGATTAAAAGACCATCTTTTGGCAGATAGTCAAATAAACAAGGTGGTGGTTCACCTTCTTTTCTGCCGGTTAAATATCTTGAATAATTCTCAATACCAGAGCAGTATCCTAGTTCATTGATCATTTCAATATCATATGAGGTTCTCTCACGGATACGCTGCTCTTCTAATAACTTATTGTTCTCTAAAAAATACTGACATCTGTCATTTAACTCATCTTTAATCTGCTCTACAGCATGATCAAGAATATTCTTTGGCGTTACATAGTGAGTCTTTGGGAAGATGGTGGTTCTTGCTAACTTTTGGAAAGTCTCACCTGTTAAAGGATCAAAGGTCTTAATTGACTCAATCTCATCATCAAAAAGTTCAAGTCTTACAGCATAACCGTCAGAATCAGATGGATAGATATCAATGACGTCTCCCCTTACTCTAAAAGTAGAACGGGCAAATCCTAGATCATTTCTGGTGTATTGAAGATCTGACAGACGTTTAGTGATTTGCTCCTGGGTTATCTGTTCACCTACTGAAACATGTAGCATCATCTTTAAGTAGGTTTCAGGTTCACCTAAGCCGTAGATTGCTGAAACTGAGCACACCACAATTACATCTTTGCGCTCCATCAGAGCTTTAGTTGCAGACAGTCTCATCTGATCGATATGATCGTTTACCTTAGCATCTTTCTCAATAAAGGTATCAGATGATGGCACATAAGCTTCAGGCTGATAATAATCATAGTAAGACACGAAGTATTCAACTGCGTTTTCAGGAAAGAACTCTTTCATCTCACCGTATAACTGAGCTGCTAAGGTCTTATTGTGAGAGAGGATCATGGTAGGCTTGTTGAGCTTTGCAATGACATTAGCCATGGTAAAGGTCTTACCAGAGCCTGTTACACCTAATAAGGTTTGAAACTTATCGCCCTGGTTAAAACCTTTAACCAAAGAATCGATAGCTTCTGGCTGATCACCTGTAGGCTTATATTGAGAATGTAGTTTGAAATTCATTTTTAGAAAACAAAAGTTATCTTAAGTAAATATACATGCTATCCCTTACCATGTTAGCAAAAGGAAATTCACTTTCAATCACACTTAAGAAAAATCGTCAGTAAAATTTAATAACAATCTTCACACAGGAACTATACTATAAGTAAACCTGTTGATAGATATAGGTTTGCGGGGATGTAGTCAATTAATATAAAGCTCAACACTATTTTATCGGTCAAAATTAAAAATACATTAATGTGTGTAAACGTATTCATTGAGATACAAATCACATTATTTAATAGACTAAACAAAATTAGTGTGATCTTTAGTGAAAATTTATAGTAAATTACTAAGTCAGAGCAACGAGTAGAATTATTCCGTGCCCTGTTGTGCGAAAATTGTGCTATTTTCACTTTACGATATTAAAAAAGTGTGAATCTTCATAAAAATCAACACAATAGAAAGAATTTTTAACTAAAAATTGCTCGCTTATAAATAACATATAACTATCTAATGAATACACTAGAACGTCATTTAGAAATAAAGACAAAACTTGCAGGCTCTCAAACTCTTGAGGATGAGTTCTCCTTGAGAGAAAAGACCAAACCTGAGCTTTTAGGCTCATTTGACAAACTGTGTTCCCTTCCAGGGGACATTGCAGCTCTGTCTGTCTCTAATGATTGTATTATTTCTGACTATGTCGATTTTCACGGTTCAACCAAGGTTGATAATGCTAAAGGGCATTATGGACCTTTGCTTTCATCGTTAGGAAAATTGTTTTAGTCAGGACACATGTATACAATCGTTTTACAAGGATTAAATCACTTTACTGGAGTTAGTTCATTAGTCGCTGCTATGACTTATTCGCTGTCATTGCAGGGGTTCAAGACTGTATGTATTGATGCTGACAACAGTAAAAATTCCGTAAGTTCATCTCTTTTATTCGGTCTTGAAAGACAGAATTATGGCTTTTTAGACGCTTTAAAAGATGATACTTTCAATAGAGACAATCAGAATCTCCTGTTTAAATACAGCGAGAATGCCTACTTTATTCCCTTTGGTAATGCTCAAGAGCTTATCAGCACTCCTGAAGATTGCACTTATACAGCTAAAGCATTAGTAAAGAGCTTAGATGCTTTTAAGGCTATCGACTTTGTCATCATTGATGCAGGTAACAGAGAATCTCAATTTGCAAGAGCTCTATCATCTGTATCTACCATGACCATTACCATCATTGAACCTGAGCAGAACTCTTTGGTAAGACTAAACAGTATTGAAGTTCAGCCTAATGAGTACTTTCTTGTAAACAAGATGGTAGCTTCAAGTAAGATCATGAACGATGTGTTCATGCTGATGAAAAAGAGCAAAGTAGGTAATTGCATTCTAAATTCTGCTATAGAATTTGATGAATCTGTAATTGATGCAAACATGCATCAAGAACCGTTCTCAAAGTTCTTGCCAATCAGCGCATCTACAAATGCCTTAGAAAGGATCCTTTTTGACATCATTCTAATCTGTAAAAAAGTAGGAGCAGATGAATAATGTTACAAAGAGGTAATGTAGAGGCTATAAATCCTCTTGATTTATATGACAGCTGGCGACTGAACGGTGCATCTAAGATTACATGTCTTATCAATCTGTTCTTTTTATCAATTGTGCTAGCAGTTTTGCCTGTTGAGAACAGATACTACAAAAATCTAAGACAGCATTTTTATTTCTTTTATCCTCAAATACAAAGAAATAATCCTAAGTTTTTAGATCCATTAAGAGTAGTTATTCAGACTCTGTTTTTACTCATTGTAAGATTTGATCCTAAAAAGGGTCAGCGCAGTGCTGAAACTGTAAATACTATCGTAGATTTATTCAAAAAGTACGTAAGTATACCTGTTTTAAAGAAAGTAACCAAATTCACTGTAAATGTAGGTGACAGAGCTACTGCTAAAAAGAGCGTTCTTTTAAAAGACAGAAATTACATTATCTTAAGAATTCTGCTTGTAGGTTCACTACTAAGCTGTATTCTTGCAGTAACACAGCCTTTTGATTTTACCTACCAGTTAATCTTCGTGGGTTTAATGTGGCTTTTAGCTATTCTATTAAAGCCAGTAAAGAATCATGTTGCTCTGATGCTACTTATCTTTATATCTATCATCATCTCAACCCGTTACATTTACTGGCGTATTACCAAGACTATTCTGCTTACCGATCCAGTAACCGCTATCTGCGCGCTCTTACTTTTGGCAGCTGAAATTTATGCTTATGTTGTTTTGGTTTTATCTTATTTCCAGGTTTGCTGGGTATTAGACAGAAAGCCTTACCCTCTACCAAAAGACACAAGTTTATGGCCTACAGTTGATATCTTTATCCCAAGTTACAACGAGCCTCTTGAAGTTGTAAAACCTTGTCTTTTAGCAGCACTTGATCTTGACTGGCCTCAGGATAAGTTAAAAGTGCATATGCTAGATGACGGTACCAGAAAAGACTTTGAAAATTACTGCAAAGAAATTGGTGTTAACTACATTATTAGAAAAGAGCATAATCATGCAAAAGCTGGTAACATCAACCACGCTTTAACAGTAACAAATGGCGAAATCATTGCTATCTTTGACTGTGACCACGTACCTACAAGAGCTTTCTTACAGATGACTGTTGGCTGGATGGTACATGATCAAAAGATTGCTCTAGTGCAGACACCACATCACTTCTATTCAGATGATCCTTTTGAAAAGAACCTAGATATTAAAGGTGAAGTTCCTGCTGAAAACTCACTGTTCCATGACTTCATTCAAAAAGGTAATGATACCTGGAACGCAACCATGTTCTGTGGTTCTTGCGCCATCATCAGACGTAAACCTCTAGAAGAGATTGGTGGTATTGCAGTAGAGACTGTTACAGAAGATGCTCATACCTCTTTAAGATTAAACAGAAAAGGTTATTCATCAGCATTTATTAGTATGCCACTAGCTGCAGGTCTTGCCACCGAGTCACTTGCTGACCACATCAATCAGCGTATTAGATGGGCTCGTGGTATGGTGCAGATCTTTAGAATTGATAATCCTTTATTTGGTAAGGGACTTACAATTCCTCAGCGTATCTGTTTTGCTAATGCGATGATCCACTTTTTGCATGGTCTACCTCGTATTATCTTCCTGTTAGCACCATTGCCATTCCTGTTCTTTAATGTGTACGTAATTTTCGCATCAGGTCTTATGATCTTTGCCTATGTGCTACCTCATATGGTTCACTCGACAATTACTAACCAGAAGATTCAGGATAACAAAAGATTCTATTTCTGGGGTGTTATTTACGAAACTATTTTGTCCTGGTACATCACTGTACCTACCTTAGTAGCTTTAATTTCACCTAAGCACGGTAAATTCAACGTTACAGCTAAAGGTGAATCTAACGAAGAAACCTATTTTGACTGGACCGTATCAAAGTCATATATCTTTTTGATTATCTTAAATTTCTTAGGACTTATTTACGGTTTCTACAGAATTGCTACCGATCCTTTTGCTGAGGTCTGGATCATTCTCATTAACATTGCTTGGGTTTGCTATAACCTCTTAGTTTTAGGTGCAGCTTCAGCTGTTGCTCTAGAGCGTAAACAGGTAAGAAGCTCCCCTCGTGTTGCTTGTAATATCAGAGCTCAATTAGAGCTTAAAAATGAGAATTCAATTTCTGTTGTAATCACTGATTTCTCAAAAGAAGGTCTTGGTATCAGATTACCAACTCCTAATTTAGACGGTAAATCAGTAGCTGATCTTCTATACCAGGATATGCCTTTGTATATCACTATTGCTAATGCTGGTATCAGATATCGCTTTAAAGGAACTGTTCGTTTCTTTAATAAATCAAAATTAGGTCTGAAGCTTCATTTAAACGGCTTAAAAGAGAATATCGAATACATCAGAACTACTTTTGCCTGTGGTGACAGATGGTCACACAGCTTTGAGAATTTACATCAGGATGGATTACTTCACGGTATCCATACTCTGGTTAAATTTGGCCTTAACGGCTATTTAAAAATGATAAAAAATGCCCCTCCTGTTTTCAGAGAGGTACTGTTTGTAATTGTGCGCTCAATGCTTTTTGTCTTCAGTCTGCTTCCACAGCCACTTGATCTGACAAAAGATCTTCCATTGAACAGACAGCTTAACAAGACAGAGTGTTAACGGAGTACTTATGCTTTCTAAATCCTGTAAGTTAGTAACTGCACTTTTGATTGCAACTTATGCAACTACTAGTGCCTTTGCTGCAGAAAAAGTTAAAAAAGAGGAATCTCCTGCAGTTGAAAAAGTATCACCTGTAAGAGTTGAATCTATTCCTAACACCGTAATGAACTACCCTATGTCAAGTCTTGATTGGGTAGAGCCTAGTGGTGGTTTAGGTCTTTCTGGTGTAACTCCTAAAAAGAGTGTGCATTTTTCTATTAAGAAAGATGAGTTAATCTCTGATTCAACTCTGTTCTTGTACTACACTCCATCTCCATCTTTGATCCCTGTAAGATCACAGTTAAACGTTTATCTAAATGGTCTTTTAGTTAAGACAATTCCTATTCAGAAAGAGGATTTAGGTAATAAGGTTGAGAATGAAGTAAAGCTTGATCCACGCGCTTTAGGTGATGACAATATCATTGAGTTTGAGTTCATCGGTCACTACACCGACATCTGCGAAAACCCAGTTGATTCAACCTTATGGTTAAACATTGGTGCTGCTTCAAACCTAAGACTTACAAAGCAGAAGTTACATATTGCTAATGATTTAGCTAACTTCCCTGTACCTTTCTTTAACGTAACCACCTCTGATAAGACTGTACTACCAGTTGTGTTTGCTACAGTACCTGATGAGGCTACTATTAAAGCAGCTTCAATCGTAAGTTCATTTGGTGGTGTGTTAACTAAATGGAGAGGTATTGATTACCCTGTTTTCATAAACAGTCTGCCTGATGATGGTAATGCTATTGTCTTTATCACTAATGACAATCGTCCTTATTTCTTGCAGGATTATCCTAAGACTGATGTTCCTACAGTTGAAATGGCTGATATTCCATCAACACTTACTGGCAAGATGCTGATTGTTTCAGCTCCTGATTCAGAAGGTCTAGTCACCGCAGCTAAAGCTCTAGCAATGGGTAACGTTCTTTTCAACGGTCCATTGAGCAAGGTTCTAGAGTATAAGGAAATTGAAAAGAGAAAGCCTTATGATGCACCTAACTGGATTGATACTACCAAGAAGGTAACATTTGGCTCTTTAGCTACATTTGATGCTCAGTTAAGTTCACAGGGCTTTAAACCTGTACCTATTAACTTAGATCTGAACTTACCACCTGATCTGTACTTTGTTAACGGTTCAAGAATTGATATGAACCTTTTATACAAGTACTCAAAGCCATCTCCTTTAGGAATGTCTCAGCTAAGATTCTTAGTTAATGATCATTTATTAAGATCATATCCATTAAAGCCTGAGAATGAGTCAGATGTAATCACTGAGAATATGCCTTTGTTAGGTACATTAAACTTATTTACAAAGTCAAAAGTTGAAACTTCATTCTTAAAACCAATGAACAAACTTACCTTTGACTTTAACTACTCAATGGTTTACACCTCAAAGGTTAATGAGTGTACCACTCAGTTACCTATTCCAAATCGTGTAGAAATTGATCCAGCATCAACCATCGACTTCTCTGGTTTATATCACTTTACCCTGATGCCAAACCTAGAGTTGTTCTGGAAGAGTGGCTACCCATTCTCAATTTATGCTGATTTACAGGAAACAGCTGCTATTATCACTAATCCTGCTGATACTAGCGATTTATGTGCCCTGTTCAATACTTTAGGAAGAATTGGTGCTCAGTTAGGTTACAGTTCAACTAATATTGAGATTGTTACCGATGCTTCTGAAAAGGCAGAAGACAGACTTACCTACAAAGATATCCTAGTAGTAGGTCAGGTACCTGATTTCTTAAAGACTGATGAGAATGCTACTTTAGTGTTAAATAAGACACGTCAGGCAATTTCAACCTCATTTAACAATCAGATGCCAAACAGCTTCTCCAGTGATAAGAGAGATGTTACCCAGAAGATGACAGCTCAAAGCTCTGAAGGTTTAGGTGCAATTATTTCATTCAGATCACCTCTTAACAAAGATAAGACCGTTGTTGCAATTCTGTCAGACAGCCCATCAGGAATGGAAATTGTAAACGAGAACCTTATCCTGAATGCATCATCTAGTGAGGCACGTGGTTCTATCACCTTATTCAAAGAAGACAGAAGCAGAAGCTTTGATGTGGGCGAGAGCTATTATGTAGGTAACTTACCTTGGTATCAGCGTGTTTACTACGTAATGTTAGATAACCCATGGATGTTAATGTTACTGTCATTATTCAGCTCATTAGTATTCTGCATTATCTGCTACAAGGTTCTAAAGAGAATTCAGAAAGCAAGACTGCTCAAGAAATCTCAGAAGAAGGCACAGTAAGGAGTACAGAAATGAAATTTAAGAAAACTCTTTTATCTTTAATTCTCTGTACTTGTGTTGCAGGTGCTAATGCTGGCAATTTGTACGGTTATGACAAATACCTAAGTTACCACTATGGTCAGGGCAGAATTACTGAGAACGCTAAGGCAGATGATACTATCTATGCAAAATATCAGGCATATAACCTCTTTTTTGCGATTGTTGATTCAAACAAAGAGTTATTTGCAACCTTACTGCACAATCTTGAGAGTAATCTGTGCTTAGGCTCAGTAGATTTATATATTCCAAACAAGAGCTCAACTTTAGGTAAAACCAGTGACGCTCTTGATGTAGGTGCGGCTCTATTTACTGCTTATGCTTTAATTGAAGCTTCAGAGCAGTTCTCTGTACCTGAGTACAAAGAAAAAGCAGAAAAGATCATTAAGCGCATCAAGACCAAATTTACAGTTAACAATGAAGTTTTAGGTGAACTTATCGTATCTTCAGTTGATAAGAACCAGAACTTCACTGTAAAGCCTTCAGATTTTCCACTATTCGTGGTTCAAAGATTATCTGCACACGATGCTGATCTGAAAAAAGCTCTGCATAACTCATATGTAGCTATTGTTAAGGGCGCTGGTGATGGCTTTGTAGCTGATGAACTGCAATTTAACGCTGATGGTAACTTACTGATTAAGAAGAACACCATTGGCGCTGCTGATGCCTTAAAGTTCTACCTGTTCTTGAACATAAGCTCAAAGGCTGATGCTAACTTCAGATTGTTAAAACCTCTATATGACAATATGGAGAAGTCTTTAAACAAAGATCTGAAGGCACCTTTAGAGTACAATTTCTTTGATAGAGTTGAAAAAGGTGAAGGCACTATTGCCTATTCAGCAGCTTTACTGCCAGATGCTAAAGGTAAAATTAAAGATTATTTAAGAACTGAACTTAACAGTTATGTCTTTAAGCAAAAGGATTTTTATGCTCATACATTAGCCCTGTTCTCATTAGGCTATGATAAGCATTTATTCTCTTTAGCTCCTAATGGCAAAATTATCCTGAATAAGTAGGCCTTAAAGTAGTTATTTAAAGTAGTAGTTATTATGAAGTTTTTGCGATTATGCTTTTTAGCGGGTGTTATCTCATGCTCAGCGTTATTTAACGCTCAGGCAAGTGATAGCCTGTCGCTAAAAAAAGACGATTTGCAAATCAGAATGGAACAGCCTAATCTGCCAGCAATCAAGAGTAGCGAGTTTTTAGAGCAGGTCAAAAAGCTTAGAAAAAGCCAGGACTATGCTAAGAAAAACTATAACCCTACTTTAGAGTTAAATGCTCTTGAAAAGCTTGCTTTAGTATCAGGCCGTTCTTCAAAAGAATACCTAATTGCTTATGTACGCTTTAAGGTAAACCAAGGCGGTAAAGCAAGAGAAGAAGCTAAAGAAGCCATCGAGAAACTGTGCCAAATGGGAAAGTATTCCTATGAGTGCATTCAGGGTAAGGCTCTTTATGATATTTCATCTCCACAGATGAAGATCAAACTTCAATCATTTAACATGCATGAAACTAACCGTGACTATGAAGCTGCGGTAAAGGACATGGATGAACTTATGGGTATTCCTCTTGAGCATTCACTAAGACATCGCTACTTTGTAATGATGGGTAACATTGAAGGCCGTGAGAGTGAAGCTATCGGTGGCTTAGAATCAATCGTAAATGAAGATCCTACTGACAGTAACTTCAAATTTGAGGTTATGAAGGACATCAATACCTTTAAAGCTCAATTACTTGCTAATCAGGCAATTAAAGTTATCGATGATCCTAAGCAGTCTACTACTGCTCAAAATAACTTAAAGAAAGCTCTTAAGACAGATCCTGACAATCCTGATGCAGCTTACTGGCAGGAAATTCTAAACTACAGTACCTACTACAGAATGATTGATGAGGCTGATAAGTTATTAGAGGCAGAAAAGGTAAAAGAAGCAGCAGAACTTTATCTAAAAGCCACAACCATCATGAAAGACAGCCCTTACGCTTATGTGGGACTTTCTAGATGTGCTGTTTTAGAAAAGAACGAACCTCTTTTTGATAAATACTCAACTTTAGCAGTTGAAAATTCCAAGAAAGAATCAGCTGATGAGAGAAAGAGAATTGCTCAATCAATGATCTCTTTAAAGGGTGATCTGTATGCCAACATTGCTGATGATTATCAGCAAAAAGGTGACAGAGACAATGCTATCTTCTGGTACATGAAAGCTTTGAAGATTGATAACACCTCTGTATGGAATGCCTATGCTTTATCTAACCTTTTACTAGAAAAAGGTGATAGCTATGCAGCGCTTAAGACCATTGAGAGTGTATCCCCTACTGTAAAAAAGACCTCAGAGTATGCTTTTGCTCATGCCCTAATCTTAGATAAATCAGGCAATACAAAAAAGGCTCTTAAGGTTTTAAAACCTTATAAAGGCACCAGTCAGAGTATTGATGAGAACATTGCTCGTTTTGAAGAGTCTTTAGCTATTGAAAAAGCAAACAAGCTTTATGCTAAGGGCGATTTAAAAGGCGCTATCAGATCGATTGAAAAATACAAGACTCCATACGTTGAAGCTACTTTAGCTCAATACTTGTATGAAGCAGGTGATTTGAAAAGAGCTGTGGCCGTATTAAAAGATGCAATAGCTCAGGATGACACTCAGACCTATTCAAAGTTACGTTTAGCTCAGATCTATCATGAGTTAGGCGATGATGAAAAGGCTTCAGAGGTTGCACTGTCACTAAAAGCTAAATCAAAGAGCTTATCTTTAGATAATCAGAGAGCTTTAGGTGAATTATTCTCTGATCTTAATAGATTTGACGATGCTATTGCTGTCTATGAGTCAGGTCTTGCCGATGACGGCAAGAATAATGAAAGTGCTGATGCTGACGATGATAGCGTAGTACTTGTTTCAGATTTAAATGCTCGTCCTAATAACTATCAGACACAGGATCTTGAAGTGTCTGAGAGTGAAAAGAGAATGACCAAAGCCTGGATGCAAAGAAATATTGCTGTAATTGAAGGTGAGCAGTACAAGAATGACACTAAAGCTTTAGACGATTACAGAAAAGCTTTGGCAATTTATGATGACAAGATTGGTCTTTACAGTGATGATGAGCTTTATACCAAAGCTTTAAGAACTCCTGATGAACCACAGGACTGGTTGCGCCAGTCAATTGCATCTCGTGGAGCTGAATACTATCAGGAGCACAATACTGTAATTACTGATTCTATTAGATTTATCAGAGATTCAGGTCATGGAGGTTACTCTGATAACAAAGGCTTTATCAATGTACTTAACATCTCTTTCCATATGTTAAGTGGCAGAGTTGCTTTCCAGACTGATAGAACAGTAACCGATGCAGGTACTCTGACAGGTGGCGAGTATAACGATATGTTCGGTTCATGCTTTGCTACAGGCTGTAACGATACCTCTGCTCATAAGAGAAGCATCAATACTTATGCTTTATCTTATGATAATGAAGTCTTCCATGCTGATATTGGTACAGCTCCAAAGATTTCAGGTAATCAGGTAAAGTCTAACGCTATCGTAGGTGGCTTTAGAACCTATATCGATTACAAAGACTGGTCATTTACACCATATTTCTACCATCGTGCTTTAGATAATTCTCTACTCTCATACTTTGGTGATAGAGATCCTGCTGACGGTAAGTTATGGGGTGCTGTTAAGAAGACTGGTGCTTCTTTAACTGTAAGTAACTATATCAATGAGTACTCAGGTTTCTGGATGAAAGGCGGTGTAGAAGTTCTAAAAGGAACAGAAGTTGCTTCAAACACCAAGATTTCATTTATGGGTGGATATTACTATCACTTAATCAACAGACCTAATGAGAGATTAACCCTCTCCCCTAGCGCTATGTACATGCACTATGACAAGGATCTGTCAGGTTATACCTTCTCACAGGGTGGTTACTATTCACCACAGCAATACTATTCAACCTCTCTGTCATTGGCTTACATGAGAAGATATGACGACTTCTCTTATGCAATTGAAGCATCATTATCATTAAGCCATGCAACCACAGATAGTATTGACCGTTATCCATTAAAATCAAAATACTATCTATCATCTGATTATGATGCTGTAACTACTAAGAGTTCTTCTACCACCATTGGTGGCGGTATCACCGCTTCAGCTGAAAAACGCTTTGGTAGTCATTTCGTAGTTGGCGCTCAGATTAGAGCTATTAAGTCAGATGACTACTCACCTTTAAACGGAACTCTGTACTTCAGATACTATATGGATGCCTGGAAGGGTGATTTACCAATGCCTCCTTCAGGACCTACACCTTACGTGGAGTGGTAAGAAAGAATGGATTTAGGCATTAATAATCTTATATCCCAGTTACAGGAATTGCAGCAAGGCTGTTTGTATCTTCTGACAACCTCAGGCAAACAGATTGCTGTAAATCTGGCATTAAACTGTTTATATCGCAACAGTAAAGAAGACTATTTAAGATTCTTAGTTGTAGGTGGTATTGAGCCAGAGAAGATGCTCTCTTACCTTGATAACAAGGATATTGTAGATTCTATCAAAGCTCACGTTTATGAGTATGATGAGAACACTTTAGACGTTACTAGTATTACAAGAGATCTTTCATTACAAAAAGTAACTGATGAAAAGTCTCTAGTTGTAGTTCTGTTACAAGATCTTCTTTTAAACAAGTTATCAGAAAAGCAGTTACAGAACACTTTAGCATCTTTAGAAGAGTATGCTATTGAGTCTTCTTTATCAGTTGTTGTTATCACTCACGGTCTTTATGAGGATCCTCTAGTAAAGAGACTGTTAAGAGAGAGTAACCACTATTCAGGTTTAGTATCATTTACAGACAGACCTAATGGTATTTTGATGAATACCCTGTTCTGGAGAGAACCTGACGGTCATTTCATTCAGTCAAACAACCAGATTAAGATTGATGAAAACGGCATTGATGTAGTTGTTCCTGATACTAATCTTTTAGCTTCTATTGATGAGAACACCTGTTATATTACAGACAACACTTTCACTCCTGACAGTGCTGTATATAACAATGTTAAGAGATTTAACTCTAACAAAGAGCTCTTTGATGATGCTATTGAGAACGCAACAGCAGCATCTGTTTTCTTAACTGTTACCTCTCGTGAAACCATTGATGAGACAGCTGAATATGTTTATAAGTTAAGAACTACCAGAGGTAGCAACTTAAAGATCATTGTTATTGAGAAGGTAAGAGGCATCAGAGCAAATTCTGAGCAATTTTTAATTACCTGTGGTGCTAACTTCATCTTTGAAACCGATGCTAAAGGCACTTACATCAATGCGATGTTACCTACCTTAAAAACTCTTGTTTTCCAAAAGAAGATAAGTAAGAGTTTTAATGAAATTAAAGATAACTACCACTTAATTGATAATGAAGGCAAAGGCTTCTTGATGCCAAAAGACTTTATTGTCAAAGTGCAGAATTTAATTTCAAATAATCTAGAAGAATCTAATTTAAGAGGAACTTTAGCTAAGCTTACCGTAAAAGACGGTCTTACCGAGAAGATGTGTGTAAGCCAGTTCAAACCTAAGCGTGGTGGTGACTACTGTACCGTTATGCACGGCTACATTATTCTCTATTTACCAAGCTGCCGTGAAGGTGAGTTAGCAATTACTCTTGAACACACATTTAATACTAAACCAACTACATTATTTAAGACCTGCTCTGCTGTATATACCTATCAGGGAATTGTTTCTGAGATTAAAGATCTTGGATCTACTGAGTTTGATTCCTTTGAAGATGTAAACATCATGCATGAAATCATTACGAAACAAAGACAAGAAGAATTGATGAAGAAGAAAGCTAAGAGTATCTATGATTTGGCAGATACTAAGCTTGTAACAGCAGTGCCTGTATCCATGAATGAACTATGGAAGGAAGAACAAGATGCTTGATACTCTGCCATTAGTTGATATCGTAGAACTAGTTGCGTTATGTGGAATATTATTTATTCCAGTAGGGTTCTTTTTAAGAAAGACTATTGATAAATATCGCGTTATTTTCAGATTATCAACCAAATTTCACTCAAAATTAAAAGACAAAGGTGCATTTAAAGACTTCATAAAGAAATAATAAGTATGAATACTGAGCTTAACGCATTAAAACCTAAAGTAAGTTTTAGAGGATCTTTATTTTTCTCCTCTTTATATATTTTCAAAGTAGGTCTGTACCTGACAGGATTTATTGACTTTTCACTGTTGCTAAATCTCTTAGGCTTTACAGCTATTTGTCTTTATTTTGGAAATAAATATTTCAACAAGTTCTACAGAACCATTGTAGTTATTGCTACATTTGCCCTGTTCTACCATGACAGTTATCTGCCATCTGTTGAGCAGATGATTGCCCAAAGAAATAACCTTACAGATTTCTCTTTAGGCTATATAGTTGAGTTCATTGAAGGCTTTGTAAACTTAAAGATGATCTTTGCTTTTATCTTAGCGATTGCGGTTTTATATTTTGCTGCCCGCTTTGTAAGAGTAATTACCATTACCTATATACTTATCTTTGCCACAGTAGTAGTTCCAACCGAGTTCTTAAAGAACATCATCGATAATGATGACAGAATTACTGTAAATGACAGCTTTATTGCCACTAAGACCAATAAAGATTTAGTTGAGCAGAGAGGTAATTTTACCAAATCCAATCTGCAGCGTTATCTTGAGACTTTCTATGAAAAAGAAGCTGACAGAAAAATTGATTATCCTGCTCATTTAAGAAAGAACTTCAAACCATTTAATATTGTAGTTTTACAGGTAAGTGGCATGTCCAACAAAGATCTTTATGTACACAATGCTAAAGAGCATGCTGTCTTAAAGAGATTTGATGTTTATTTAAGTGACTTTAACTCTGTTACTACAGATAAAAAAGAAGCAACCTTACGTCTTTTTGATTCCATTTGTGGACAGAAATCTCGTGAAGAGCTTTTAAAGGATAACAAGAGTTGCTCCTTATTCAGATCATTAGAAAGATTAGGTTATCAAGGTCAGTTCTTATTTGACAGAAAAGATGACAACTTTAAGGTTGCAAAATTCTTACAGGAAAGAACCGAGTTCCCTTCTCAAAGGATTGAGAATAAGGCTAAACCAAATCAGTTACTGACTACATTAAATCATATTGATGTAATGTCTGAGTACATTGAATCTCAAAGACAGGATCATAACAATCAGATGTTCTCATTCTTACGTATGTCTCTTGCTGACAACGTAAAGGGCGAGACTGAATATGACATGGTCTTAAAAGACTTCTTATTAAATTTAGACAAATTTGTAGATTACTTATCAGGTCTACCAAACGACACCTTATTTGTACTCTTACCATCAGATGGTTCAGCCCTGCAGGGCGATAGAACTCAGTTAAAGGGTGTTAAGGATATTCCTTCACACACTCTTACTAATGTAACTGCTATGATTAAATTTATAAGTCACAAACAAAGAGCATCTGCTATCAATGTAACCTCTCCTACTAGCTATATGAGTATTGCTCATTTAATCAAGAGAGCTATCGATGGCAACATCTTCTATGAAGACAATGTGATGTCAAATTTAGCTTTAACTGAAGATCTGTCTCAGACCTCCCCTGTTGATGAGAATGAGAATGCAGTGTTCTTACAGTTTAAGGACAAATTCTTCTACAAGACAGCATCTGATGACTGGACTCAGTATACAGAGTAGTAAGATTCTGAATAATTAGATAACTGCTAAAGTAGGTAGTTGCAAGAGTAGATTATCTGATAATTTAGATAGCTAAATAGCAAAGATAACTATTTAGCTTTATATGAAAATTAGCTTTACAAGAAAAGTAATAATAAAAACAACAATCAACAAACATAAGATAAACAAAGTAAGAGATTAGGCAGTATGTTTAAGGCACTAAAAGAAATTATCAAAACTAAGCTTTCTTTTTCATTGAGAATAAGCAGTCTAGTTGGAACATATTTCCTGTTCAAATTCGGACTGTATTTCATGAATCTGTCTGGACTTGATTTTGCATTAAATTTAGTGCTGTTTTTACTCTGCCTATTCTCCATTAGAGTAAAGTCTTTAAATAAGCTCTATAAGACCATTTTAATCATCTTTGGTCTAGTACTTCTTTATCATGACAGTTACTTGCCAATGCTGTCTCCTCAGGTAGTTTATGAGGAAAAAGGTATATCAGGCGTCTTTGAGCTACTCTCAACCTTTGTCTCAGATTACTTTGATTTTAGTTATTTAGGTATTTTTGTACTGTTATTTATCGCAGTCTTCTTTATCAATGACTTTTTAAAAGTCACAACTATTGTTGTTATCTGCTTTATAACTGTAGCTTGCCTTAATATTTCAGCTTTAATTGTGGCTAAAGAGAGCAAATCACAGTCTGTAGAAAATGTAGTTGCTGACAGTGCTGATATTCCTCCACAGATAGGAACAGCTGACAGTCAGGGAGTTGAGAACTACTTACAGACATTTTTGGAGTTAGAAAGACAGCGTATTGTAACCATGCCTTCTACCTTGCCTGAGAACTTTACTCCATTTGATATTGTAATTGCAAATATCTGTTCTATGGCAACAGATGATATTGAAGCATCAAATCTGTTAAAGCATCCTTTGTTTAGAACCTTTGATTTTAGCTTTGATACCTTTAACTCTGTATCCTCTTATTCAACTCCTTCATCATTAAGACTGTTGCGTTCTAACTGCGGTCAGATGACTGAAGCTCAGATGTATAAAGAAAGAAGATCTGAGTGTGAGCTTATCACCTCTGTAGAGCAGTTAGGTTATCAAAGTGAAGTTTACTTTGACCACAACGGTAAATACGGTGACTACTTAAAGACCTTACATGATTTAGGTGGTTTAAACGAGAATATCCATGATCTGTCAAAGCTTGCAGTAAAGTACAACGCTTTTGATGGAAGTGCTATTAGAAGTGACTCAGACTTATTTAAAGCTTATGTAAATAACATTGCTAGAAACGGCAATGTTAACAACATTACTTTCATGAACCTCTTATCTTTACACGACGGTAACAGATTAGCAGGTGAAAAGAAATCACAAAGCTATGCTCCTCGTTTAAAGCTCTTATTAGACAACCTTGAGGATTTTATTAAAGATATAAAAGACTCTAATCGAAACACCCTCTTTATCATGGTGCCAGAGCATGGTGCAGCTATCCGTGGTGATAAGATGCAGATTGCAAAACTAAGAGAAATTCCTACAGATAAAATCACTAGAATTCCTGTGGGTGTAAGTTTCTTAGGTGCACAGAGAAATGCTGTAGGGGGGGTACTGCTAAGGCTCACAAGACACAGAGGATCAAAGGCTTCTATAGCTATTTAGCAATTTCTGAGATTGTAAAGCGCTCAATTGAGGACAATGTCTTTGCTAACAAGGAAGAAGACAGCAAGACAGATAAAATTGCAGATGTATTCTACGATTTACCTCAAACAGCATTTATTGCTGAATCAACTAATGCCTACTATATGAATTTCCAGCATCAGGACTTTTATAAGTTAAAGGGTGAGCATTGGGAAAAATACATAAAGTAACAGAAGGCATTTATATCGCTTTTATAAGCTAAAAAACGTTTTGATGATTGTTTTATAAAATTTTTTTTACCAAAAAGTGTTGACACCATTACACTTTGTCTTTATAATCATCTGCGTTTTCACGGTGTTCCTCCTTAGTTCAGTCGGTAGAACGGCGGACTGTTAATCCGTATGTCGCAGGTTCAAGTCCCGCAGGAGGAGCCATGAAAAACGAAAATCTATTTTTGGAGTTCCTCCTTAGTTCAGTCGGTAGAACGGCGGACTGTTAATCCGTATGTCGCAGGTTCAAGTCCCGCAGGAGGAGCCAAAAACTCTAGAAAACTAGATGGTTGCTTTTTTTATCCCTTCTATCTCGCATTTTTACAATCTTCTTATTGAAATTTCTAATGAAATTTATATGATATTTATTGTATTAGATAAGGAGATACCCAATGTCAAAAGCTTTAATTGTATATACACAGGGAACAGAAGACATCGAGTCTACTGCTGTTTTAGATATCTTAAAAAGAGGCGGTGTTAACGTTGTAACCGCATCTGTAAGTGCTGATGGTTCACGTTTGGTAAACCTAGCTCACGGCACAACTATTTTGTGTCAACAGAACATCGAAGACGTTAATGAGGACTTTGATCTGATTGTAGTTCCTGGCGGTCCTGGTACTAAGAGTTATTCAGGCTGTCAAAAGTTAATTGACATGTTAAAAGCTCAGAAAGAAAAGAAAGGTCTGATTGGTGCAATCTGTGCAGCTCCAGGCTTTATTCTTTATTCATGTGGCATTTTAAAGAATACAGAAAAAGCATCCACCTACCCTGGCTGTGAGTGTGGTGCTAAATTCAGTGATAAGCCTGTAAGTGTAAATTCTGAAGAGAACATCATTACAGGTCGTGGTCCTAACTATGCAATTCCATTTGCTCTAGAGCTATTAAAAGCTCTTGAGGGTGAAGCTAAGGCTAAAGAAGTAGCTGACGGTATTTTATTTAACGAATAAGCTTAATTGTCATAACTGACATTGAGCAGTAAAACTTCTGAATAAACTTTTCCAGATCTTTTCTGCTCATGTTTTAAACAGCAGACGCTATATAAGGTCGATATGTGTCACTTACATAGTATCTGCACCATTCTTCTCCCATAGATAACAGTA
>JBNMJE010000032.1:0-19350 GCA_050873645.1 Succinivibrio sp.
GAGATTGAATTTGAAAAAGACAAAAGAGGAACAATCACTGGCTACAAGAGCCACAAAATCTCCTCTGATGTCTTAGAGAGTTTGATGCCATGGAATATGGCTTAATTTAAGATCTGAAAAAGTTTGTTTCAGACCATTTACGGAATTTTCGCTATCAGGTGAGGCTATTTGAATACACAGCAACTTAAATATGAGGATATCCTGTATGGAAGATCTTGTATGGAAGATCTTGTAATTGAGTTGCTGTGTAAATGACCTTGTATAAGGTTAGTGCTTTAAAGCTATTCAGACTTAGCTACTACAAGTGAATTACTTTCATCTTTATGTAAGATAGCTCCTACATAAACTAATAACACTAAATTCATGACTAAGGCATATAAGATTGGAGGGATAGTCATGATTTCAGAGTTAAAGACAAATGGGCTTGATGCAATAGCAATGGCCTGAGCTGCGTTTTGCATGGCAACTTCAATCACAATTGTACGTCTTGTCTTTGATGACTGATGGCACAGTCTTGAAAGTAATGATGCAGCAATTACAGCAAAGATCACCAACAGTAACACGCTTAAGCCTATCTTATCTAAGTGGTTGGCGATATTCTGATAGTGCTTTATAAAAAAGATCGATGCTAAAAGAATTAAGCAAGGGAAGGCAAATTTAGATAATACCTTGGAAATCTTTACAGCAACATTTTTAAAGTAATGCTGAGTAAGGACGCCTAAGATAATCGGAATTAACATCAAAACTACGTTTTGGACTAAAAGTTTACCTACTGGTAACTGTACAGTACCAAATTCAGACTCTGCTCCATTTGCATTCAATATGGATACACATAAAGCCATGATGACAGGTAAAGTTACCAAGGTCACAATGGAGCTTACAGCTGTCATGGATACAGATAGAGCGACATCACCTTTTGCTATATACGAAAAGATGTTTGAAGATGAGCCACCAGGACAGCATGCAATTAAAACTAGACCAATAAAGAAGACTGTATCAAGCCCCATAAAATAAGCTATGGCAATAGCAATTACAGGTAACACAATTAACTGTCCTGTAAGACCTACAGCCATGGGTAGAGGCTTTTTTAATAACATCTTAAAATCATCAGACTTTAAGGTAAGACCTAATGAATAAGTAAGAATAGTTAGAATTGGTAAAACAATAAAGATTGGGTTCACTTTTCTTTCCTCATAAAGTTGCCTCATTGTAATGGGAATTGCTCATTTAATAAAGGTATGTATTATTTATTTTACAAAAAGAAAAATATTGTCATAAGAAATGTATCAATTGTGAGCCAAATGAAAATTTACGATAAAATTCGACATTTTTTACACATTCTTTTAGAAAATTTTCAAAAAAATTTACATTTGATTTTCGATAAGTGTAAAATAATTTTCAATAATGGAATTTTTGTACAAGACCTTACAAGAAAATACTAATATTAGGAAAAGACCGTGAGCATTTTAAAGAAACTAAGTAACCCTCAGATTAAAGCATCGAAATCAGATAACAAACTAATTCACTACTTTTTATCTAACGGTCTTAAAGCGTGTTCTTCATCTATATCAGAGATCTCTGCTGATTGTGATATCAGCCATGCAACAGTCACTAGATTCGCTAGAAAATTTGGATTTGATACCTTAAAGGATTTCAAAATTTCTCTAGCACAGGATCTTGGGGCTCAAGACAGTGATAACAAAGGCAAGAGAACCGCTATTAACCTTAAAGAAAGTTGTGAAACTACCGCTCAGAAGTTATTGCAGTTAAACCAGACTCTTTTATCACAGACTGCTGTTGAAATTGGTTACGAGCAGGTAACTAAGTTAGCAAAAGAAATGGTGTCAGCAAGACATGTATTCTTCTTTGGTATTGGTAGTTCTGGATTCTTAGCAAGAGATGCTGCCAGAAAATTTGCCCGTATCGGTATTGATGCTCGCTGTTATACAGATTCTCATGAAATCATGACTCATTCTGTAATGACTAACAGTCAGGATTTGGTAATTTATATTTCAAATTCAGGTAAAACTGGTGAGCTAGTTAAGTCTGCATCAATCTGTGCTAAAAAGGGAGCTATGATTTGTGCGATTACCGCAGAAACAGCATCCCCTCTTTACACCTTTACTGATATTACAGTTTTACATGCTGTACATGACTATGATTTGGCTCATGGTTATGCTGACTCAAGATTGAGTGTGTTCTTTATTATTGATTTAATCTACATTGAGCTTATCAAGGTAATTGGTGAAAAAGCCATTAAGATTAAGCAAGACACACAAGATGCTATTGAGTCATTATCATCTAATGACTAATTTAGATTTCTACTGCAGAGTTCTCTGCAGTAGGATTTATCCTTTCTCTAATCAATTTCTTTCTAATTTCATCTAAGATCTGCACTTTTTGTCAGTAAATTAAGTAACAGCTCATTTTCATACCTTAGAATGCTTAACAGAGGTAATATGAAATGAGCTTAAGATTCAACTCCACTCGTCTTTTATTCAAAAGAGTACATTCAAAGAATAAATCTAAGAAAGCTATCCTTGGTAAATATCTGTGCCTGACTGCCTTTAGTGCCTATGTCATCTCATTACTTCCAAATGCCTTAAATCTATGGATCAACGTTTCCCCTTCTATTCCATACGGGATCTATAAAAGAGTAGATAAATATCCACAAAAAGATGACTACATCTTATTCTGCCTTGAAAACAATATTGCAAAATTGACGATAGACAGACATTACGTTACCACCGGAAACTGTGACTTTGAGTCAGCCCCCATAGGAAAGAAAATCGTAGCAACACAAGGTGATCTTGTAAAAATAAGTGATGATGGAATTGAGGTTAACGGTAGATTACTTACAGACTCTAAGCCTTCAAAATATGATAATCAAAAACGCAGGATGCCTGAATTTTCAATGAACAGATATTTAGATAATGATGAGTTTATAGTGGCTTCAGCTAAAGAGAATTCTTATGACAGCAGGTACTTTGGAATTGTAAAAGGAGATCAGATAAAAGGTGTGATAGAGACAATAATCCCGTCATAAAGACGGGATTAAAAAGCGTTTTACTAACTAAATATTAGTCAACACGCTTGAATAGTAATGAGCCGTTTGTGCCACCGAAACCAAAGTTATTTGACATAGCGTACTCAATATCATGTTTCTGAGCTGTACCAGGAACAAGATTAAAATCACCAACTTCATCTTCAGGGTTCTGTAGATTGATGGTTGGAGGACAAATCTGATCCTTGATTGACATAACAGTAATAACAGCTTCAATAGCACCAGCAGCACCTAATAAGTGACCGGTCATTGACTTAGTTGAGCTCATGCAGCAGTTCTTAGGAGCGTCACCGAAGATGCTCTTAACTGCGCGTAACTCTGATAAATCACCAACTGAAGTTGAAGTACCGTGAGCGTTGATGTAGTTAACCTGCTCTGGTTTTACGCCTGCATCCTTTAATGCATGAACCATTGAGCGAGCTGCACCTTCACCAGTCTCTGGGGTTGCAGTCATGTGATAAGCATCACCTGACATACCGAAACCAACTAACTCAGCATAAATCTTAGCGCCACGTGCCTTAGCGTGTTCGTACTCTTCAAGTACTAATACACCTGAACCGTCGCCTAAAACGAAGCCATCACGATCTTTATCCCAAGGACGAGATGCGTGCTCAGGATCATCGTTACGATGTGATAGAGCCTTCATAGCAGAGAAACCGCCGATACCCATTGGGGTAGAAGCCTTTTCAGCACCGCCACAAATCATTACGTCAGCATCACCGTATGCAACTAAACGTGCTGATAAGCCGATAGCATGAGTACCAGTTGCACAAGCTGTAACGGTTGATAAGTTAGGACCACGAAGGCCTTTCATGATTGATAGCTGACCAGAAACCATGTTAATAATGGTTGATGGTACGAAGAATGGGCTGATACCGTGAGGACCACGATTTGCTAAACCATTGATGTTCTTCTCGATTAAGGTTAAACCACCGATACCAGAACCAATCATGGTTCCGATTCTGTCGCGGTTCTGATCATTAATTTCGAGACCAGAATCATTGATAGCCATGACGCCTGCAGCGATGCCGTACTGGATGAATAAATCCATCTTACGCTCATCTTTACGAGCAATGCCCCACTGCTCAGCATTAAAATCTTTAACAAGACCAGCGATTTTAACTGTGAAATCTGAAGTATCAAAGTGATCTATTGTGCTGATACCACTTTTACCGGCTAATAGGTTCTTCCATGATTCTTCAAGTGTACCGCCAACTGGGCTTAACATGCCCATACCGGTAACTACAACCCTACGTAATTGCACCGTTGGATCTCCGTAAATGTATTTGAAAAAAGAATGGAGATGAAATTCATCTCCAGTCTATTTATTAAATAACAGAAGATGGGGTCCCCATCCCTATTGATGGATAATAACTAAAAGTTATTATTCCTTGTGATTGGTAATGTAATCAATAGCAGCCTGAACAGTATTGATCTTCTCTGCTTCCTCATCAGGAATATCAGTACCAAACTCTTCCTCTAAAGCCATAACTAGCTCTACAGTGTCCAGTGAGTCAGCGCCTAAATCATCTACGAAAGATGCCTCAGGTACAACATCTTCAGGCTTTACGCCTAACATGTCTACGATAATCTTCTTTACGCGCTCTTCAATATTGCTGTTGCTCATTTCTTTCCTTGATCAGACTGCAAAATGCAGATACTGTCCTATTCAAATTAAAAGGGCCAGCCCAATGCTAGGTCCCAAACAAACTTGTGCTAATTATATATGTTTTCTTTCAGTTTTGGTAGTAAATTATGCTTATATTTACAATAAAAAGTGACAGATCACATTATTAGCACAAAATTAACTATATTTGGTCAGCGTCAAACTAGACACTGACCGCCTAAAAAACTAGTTGCAGTGTAAACCGCCATTTACATCAATGGTAGAACCGGTGATGTATGAAGCCATATCAGATGCTAAGAATACAGCTGAAGCTGCAATATCATCGGCTGTTGCTGCTCTCTTTAAAGGAATGGTGTTAGTCCAAGCCTTTAACTGCTCTTCGTTTAATGCAGCTGTCATATCAGTTGCTACGAAACCTGGAGCGATGCAGTTTACGGTAATACCACGTGAACCTACTTCTTTAGCTAATGATTTGCTAAAGCCAATTAAGCCAGCTTTTGCAGCTGAGTAGTTACACTGACCTGCGTTACCATCCTGGCCTACGATTGATGCGATGTTGATAATTCTACCAGCACGCTTTTTCATCATAGGAGTTACACATAACTTAGCTAACTGTACGCAAGCAAATAAGTTACACTGTAAAACGTCATTCCAGTCATTGTTTTTCATTCTCATGAACAGACCATCTCTGGTGATACCTGCGTTATTGATTAAAACATCTGGGCAAGTACCAGCTTCAGCAACAACTGCATTGAAGCAGTCTTCAACTGACTGCTTATCTAATGAGTTCATTACAAAGCCTTTACCATGACCGTTTAAGTACTCGGTAATACCCTGTGCACCTTTTTCTGATGTAGCAGTACCATATACAGTTGCGCCTAACTGCTCAAAGTTCTGAGCAATTGCCTTACCAATGCCACGGCTAGCACCAGTTACGAAAACTACTTTGCCTTTAAAATCTAAATTAAACATGTCTTCTTACCTTTAAGCTAATTCTTCTAATGCTTTCTCTAAGGTAGCTTCATTGCATACGTTAGCTGTACCTAAAGATCTGTCGATTCTACGAGCAAGACCGCTTAAAACTTTATTAGGACCAACTTCAATTAAAGCCTCAACACCTTCAGCCTTTAATGCCTGAACAGTCTCAACCCAGCGCACTGGCTGAGTTAACTGTTTTACTAAAGCGTCAATAATGTCAGCTGCTTTTACAACTGGCTTTGCATATGCGTTAGCATAAACAGGGATCTGTGCATCCTTTACATTGATCTCTTTTAGAGCTGCTTCTAATCTGTCAGCTGCTGGCTGCATTAGAGGGCAGTGTGATGGAGCTGATACTGCTAAAGGAACAACTCTCTTAGCACCTAAGGTTGTGAATTCTGCGCAAGCCTTATCTACAGCTTCTTTGTTACCTGAGATTACAACCTGACCTGGAGTATTGAAGTTTGCAGCCCAAACTTTTGACTTGTCATCAGATACTTTCTTACAAGTATCGATAATTACCTGATCTTCTAAACCTAAAATAGCAGCCATTGCACCAACACCAGCTGGTACAGCTTCCTGCATTGCCTGACCACGTAATCTTACTAACTTTACAGCGTCCTTAAAGTCAATTGCGCCAGCTGCAACTAAAGCACTGTACTCACCTAATGAGTGACCAGCTAAAGCTGCAGGCTTCTCAGCCTTTGACATTAAAACTCTAAATGCTGCAACAGAAGCAGTTAAAATAGCAGGTTGAGTTACTTCAGTCTTATTTAACTCAGCCTCAGGGCCGTTTAAAGTGATGTTCTTTAAGTCATAACCTAAAGCTTCATTAGCC
The DNA here is from genome assembly GCA_050873645.1 of Succinivibrio sp. Classification (GTDB taxonomy): domain Bacteria; phylum Pseudomonadota; class Gammaproteobacteria; order Enterobacterales; family Succinivibrionaceae; genus Succinivibrio. The sequence goes on from JBNMJE010000032.1 coordinate 6,508, forward strand.
TCAGCATAGGTCTTTGCTACAATTTCATTGTCCATGAAATCAGCGAACATACCAACACTCTGGGATCCCTGACCAGGAAATACAGCTGCATATTTTTTCATATTTATCTCCTAAAAAAAGCACAGTAAATTATCACTGCGCTTTTGATTGAAAAGATTAGTAGCGGATAAGAGCAGAGCCCCAGGTAAAGCCACCACCAAAAGACTCTAGTAACAGAACGTCGCCACGCTTAATTCTGCCTGAACGAATACCTTCATCTAAAGCTAAGCCTACAGAAGGAGCTGAGGTATTACCCTGTTTATCTAGAGTAACGATAACTTGAGACATGTCCATCTTTAACTTTCTTGCAGTAGCTGCAATAATTCTCAAGTTAGCCTGATGAGGTACTAAGAAATCAAGATCTTCAGCACTCATGTTACCTTTCTCTAAAGTCTTGGTTACAAGAGATGCTAAAACTGTAACTGCATGTTTGAATACATCATTACCCTTCATGTATAACCATGAGCTGTTAGATGTATCTTCACCACGCTTTGGATATGCTAAAGAAAGTAAAGGTCCATATTTAGCATCAGCTGACATATGAACAGCAATGGTGCCTTCTGTCTCTGACTGGCCTAATACACAAGCTGCAGCACCATCACCAAATAGAACAATTGTGGTTCTATCAGTTGGATCACATGCTCTTGACATTAAATCAGCTGCAACTACTAGTACTTTCTTAGCCTGACCTGACAAAATCATAGAATGAGCTAAAGCATAGCCATAGCTAAAACCTGAGCAAGCGGCAGCAAGATCAAAAGCAGGACAATCGGAAATTCCTACAAGTCCAGAGATCTCACAAGCTGTTGAAGGGAAAGCATTCTGTGATGATGTAGTAGCACAGATAACTAAATCAATTTCGCTAGGATCTGTATTAGCTGCTTCTAAAGCTCTACGGGCTGCGATTGCACCCATAGTTGCAGCTGTCTCGTCAGGAGCAGCGATTCTACGCTCGCTAATACCTGTACGCTCTAAAATCCACTCGTTTGATGTGTCTACCATGCGCTCTAAATCAGCGTTGGTACGTATCTGTTCTGGCAAGTAACTGCCTGTTCCAAGAATTCTGGTAAACAATGAATTCTCCAAATAATGCAATTAAACAATTTGTCTATTTTATACAAGATGAGGCTAAATTTCCATGAACTAGACGGATTTTTTCAGCTCTTCCTTGATAGAATCAATAAGATTAAGCCTTGCAAGTTTTACTGTACCAGCCAGAGCTACAGCCACAGCTTCTTTACCTGCACTAGCATGGCTCTTAACAACTAAGCCGTCCACACCTAAAAGTAGTGAACCGTTGTACTGCCATGGAACTAGCCAATCAGGTCTTGCTAGCTTTGAAAAGAATTTTTTGATGCCAGGTGCATTTAAGAAAGCAGAGGCCACACCTTCTGCTGCTTTTAGAGCAACATTGCCTGTAAAGCCATCAGTTACAATTACATCAGCTTCATCAGTAAAGAGTTTGTCAGCTTCGACAAAACCGCAACAGTTGATGCGTTTTACCTGTTCAATAAGATCACGACCTTCTTTAACTAAAGGATTGCCCTTATTGCGCTCAGAACCAACATTAAGGACACATACTCGAGGATGTTCCTCTTTGTACATTACCTTATAGGCAGCATTACCTAACAGCGCAAATGACAAAAGATCTTTACTCTTACTTTGAGCGTTAGCACCTAAGTCTAACATCAAAGAATACTTCTCTGGACCTGCAGGAATTCTTGCGCATAAAGCCGGACGCATATTATCAATAGTTCCTAGAATGTGTCTTGATAAGGCTACTAATGGACCTGTACCACCACTTGAAACTACTACATCAGCCTTTTTGTCACGCACAGCTTCAATGGCTTTGCGCATTGCAGAATTGTAATAGCCTTCTAAGACCTTACGAGGATCTTCATCTTGAGGGATACATTCTGGTGCTGAGAAAAACTCATAACGCTTAGCGTCGATTTTTTCTTGAGACAAAGCCTGCTTAAGTTTTTGACTACCAAAAACTAAGACTCTTAAGCTAGGATTTAAAACTAAAGCGAAACGAACAGCACTGGCAACGCTTCTTGCATCAACGTTGTCGCCACCGGTTCCATCTAAAGCTACAGTTACTAAATTCTGATCCTGCACAATTTAAAAAGGGCGTAGCGAGACCTAGTCTCGACGCCCTTCTCCATAAATTACTTAATAAGAATTATTTGTTCTCACAAATTATTTCTTTGATGCTAAGAACTCTTTCTTAGACACTAAAGGCTTTGCTGGGGTAAGATTTAACTTCTCACCACGATAGTAACCGCCCTCGGTAACATTGTGACGAATATGAACTTCTTCTGAAGTCTTATCTACTGATAATGCTAATGCTGATAAAGCATCGTGTGAACGACGCATGTCACGACGTGAACGGGACTTATGGGTCTGCTGAACAGCCATGTTTTTGTCTCCTAAATATTACTACTTTTGCGGAGATCAATAACCCCGCTAACTTTATTTATTAACCAACTGCAGCCACACTCTGTGGCACTAATCGCGGTATTATACTGATAATGATTTACCATTTCAAGCAAAAATTGAACATTCAAAATATTAATGGCTTTTGTTCAGGCTGTACCGTAATCAGTAATGCAATTGACCTATTAATAAGCTTCAATTAATTGAGCTTATTAATTACCGTTTAACTAATTACCTTTTAACTGATCCTTTAATGATGCTAACTTTGCAAATGGGTTATCATCATCGCTCTTTTCTATTTTACCAAAAGACCAATCGCTGTCTTGTGAAACACAATTCTCATCACCTTCATCATGTGAAGTGATATATGGTATTTCAAGTAACAGACAATCTTCTAAAAAGTTTAAAAGATTAAAGGTTCCATCCTCGTTAAGCTCAACGATATCTAACTTTTCATCAATCTTTAAGCTCTTAGCTTTCTGCTCATCACAGGTAGATAGGAAAGAACTCTCTAAATCTTTATCAAATTCTTTTTGGCATCTTTGACAAACAAAAGTTACATTTGCCTTAATGGTACCTTCAATGGTTCTCAATCCCTGCATATCAACGTAGAATTTGAAGTCTGCCTGAACAGGACCATTTACCTTAACACAAGCTGCCTGTAGTCTTTTTAGGTTCTCAGGATCAATTTTGGTACTGTAACTAGACTCTTGAGAAGCTAGCTTGTCAAAATTAACATTTTCGGTAAATGACAAATCTGTCATATATTCGTGTCTCCTGACCTTTATTTTTAAAATTTGCGATACAAGTTTAGATACAAACTATGTATATTGAACACAAAAGTATACACTAGTGTTATGTATTTATCGAATTTTGGGTGCATTATGTTTTCAAAGGCTCTCTTAAAAATCTGCATTACTACCTCTGTACTCTTAGGTGCAAGCTTCAGTTTTGCTGCTAATGCTTACACTCTTACAGAAAAAGTTGCTACAAAACACTTTGCTTTATATGAAGTAATTTTAGGTAAAGGTGAAGTTTATGACAGTAGCTTAAAGAACATAATTGCCAATGATGTTGCAAGAAAAGGCAAATACCAGGCAACAGCGGCTATTTTTAGTAACGGTTCTAAAGGAATGTCTGGCACTATTGCAGAACCAATGCTAGGTGTAATCACCACTGAGAACTACTCACAAAACGCAAGTTCTAATATCACCTATGATGATAATGCAAAGCATGCTACCTATGCAGGTATCTACCTTACTTTCAAACAGTTCTCAACTATGGCTGATAACAAGAATTTAAGTCAGCTTATCTCTGAATTAGTATCTTTCCCTTTAGTTATCTCACAAGTACCGCTTGAGATGGTATCTAAAAACTACAGAGGCGAACTTTTCTATACCACAGACAGCAGAGCTTTAATTTTTGATTTTGCGCCAATTGACAGTGTTTACTATACAAAAGATCAGATGGCTAAAGTAAAAAAGACCTGTAAAGTGAACATTCTTGCTATTGCTGACAGAACAGTTAACAGATTACCTTTCTTTATCAGCGCTCATGGAGCTGTAAACGATATTCTTTGTGAATAAGATTCTTTGTAAATAGCAAGATAATTTTGTAAGAGAAGGAAATTAAAAAAAGCAGATCTATAAAAGGTCTGCTTTTTTGTTATATGTATGTTTTAGCTTAATAGAAATATGCTGTTAAATCACCAATTCCCTTAAGTAGGATATTTGGTTTTAATCTCATTAGAGCCTCACCACTCCAAACACCAGTTTGTACACCTAATGAGAAACAGCCTGCATTTTGATACATCTTAATATCAAGGCCTGAGTCACCTACTCCTAGGACAAGAGCTTCCTTAACATTAAGTCTCTTACATAGAGTATGCATCATGGTTGGATCAGGTTTTGATGGAACCTCAGAACCTGCGCAAATGCCATCACAGTAGTTACCTAAAAAGGTAGCATTCAAGGTTCTTTCTATGCCCTGCATAGAACGACCGGATGCATAACCAATCTTGATATCAAGCTCTCTTAACTTTTTCATAAGAGGCTCTACTCCTAAAAAGAGATTATCTAACTGAAAATCACAGCTTGATTTGAAGATCTCTCGGTAATCTTTAGTAACTCTAGGACCTAAATGCTTTTTATCCTCTGGCAATAAACTTGTTAAAGCTTCACCTAACTCAAGACCGATAGTGCTCATAATGGCTTTATCATCTGGCTGAGGCAGATCTAGATATTCGAAAGTAGTATGAGTACAGCTTAAGATCTGACCTATGCTATCGGTTAATGTTCCATCAAGATCAAAAACAACAGCATCAATCTTTTCAAGAATACTCTTAGCCTCTATATCAAAAACGATGTCGCGTCGACCTTCAATATGAGCATAGCGTGAGTTATCTGACATCATTATTAGTCCTTATTGTCGTCTTTTTTAAGGCGTAATGCTTCTACGGCTGCCTCGAGCTCATCAGGTAGAGGAGCTTCGATTTTTAAGACATGGTTATCAGCTGGATTTAAGAAAGTAATTCTAAAAGCATGTAAGAACATTCTCTTTAAACCAATTTCTTTTAATCTTGCATTAAATTCTTTATCGCCATACTTTTCATCCCCGCCTACAGGATGCTTTACATAGGCTGTGTGTACTCTAATCTGATGGGTACGACCTGTATGAGGCATAGCAGCAACTAATGTTGCTCCATCTAAAAACTCAACTACATCAAAACCAGTTGATGAAGGGGCTCCGTTCTTAAAACTTACCTCCACCATTCTCTCGCCTGATCTCAGTTCGTTTCTAACTAGTGGAGCATCAACTAAGTGGACTCTTCTGTCCCATTTACCAGGAACTAAAGTCAAATATCTTTTCTTAACAATTCTCTGTCTGAACTGTTCATGCAGATTTCTAAGAGCAGAACGTCTTTTAGCTACAATTAAACAGCCTGAGGTCTCTTTATCAAGACGGTGAGCTAATTCTAAGAATCTTTGCTCAGGTTTTAAGGCTCGCAGAGCTTCAATTAAACCAAACTCAATACCACTGCCACCGTGAGCTGCAAGACCTGCAGGCTTATTTACCACCAGCAAATCGTCATTTTCAAATAAAATGCGATTTTTCAAATCCTGAACTAAGTGCAGATTTGATGAAGGAATAGTTACAGGACCTTCGGTTACTTTTACAGGAGGAATTCTGATAGTGTCACCTTTCTTTAATTTATAAGAAGGAGTAACTCTACCTTTGTTAACTCTTACCTCGCCTCTGCGCAAGATTCTGTAAAGCATGCTACGAGGCACCCCTTTTAAGATGCGAGCTAAATAATTATCTAGTCTCTGACCATCATCATTTTCATCTGCGGTTCTATATGTAACTGAGTGGGATACTACTTGCTTTTCAGACATTGCATTAACCTTGTTTGTGCTGTTTTACTCGCGGTATTTTAATAAAAAATAAGGCTAAAAGGTGATTTTTAGAAAAATTCATTTTAATTTTAGCCAAACGTACAATAAATTCACTCTTGATGCAGTTCAAATTATCAAAAATATTTAGCGTCCATAAAGACCTGCGCATTAAATATTAATCCGATTTATGGCATAATATGGTCCGTCGGGTACGGTAACCCCTTTGTTCATGGTTTCTACTCGATTTTAGTTAATCTGACGTCTGTAGGGGATGCCCTGCGGTCACTGCTGTGAATGCGTAGCATTCTGTAAAAAGCAGTGGATAAAGACTGAAGATTACGGTTGTTCTTAAGATTAACCCCTCTTTAAAGAAAGTATTGGCGCGTTGTCTTTTGAATGTAAGGAAAAACTTGTTCTCGCAGTGCTGGGGCTTGGACGGTTTCTGTCTAAAAAAGCTAAGAGCCCTCGCAAGTCTTGTATTGCCTGACAGAACTTAAAAAAGGAATTTTTCTCGTGAAGAGAATGCTTATAAATGCGACCCAACTTGAAGAGGTTCGCGTTGCCCTAGTCGATGGTCAGAAGCTGTATGATCTCGACATTGAATCCCCACAGCATGCAAACAAGAAAGCTAATATCTACAAAGGTACCATTACCCGCATCGAGCCTAGTCTTGAAGCTGCCTTCGTTGACTACGGTGTTGAAAGACACGGCTTTCTTCCTCTAAAAGAAATTGCTAAAGAGTATTACCCTGCTGGCACTAACTTTAGCGATCATGCACAAGTTCGTTCTGCCTTAAAAGAAGGTCAGGAAGTTATTGTTCAGATCGAAAAAGAAGAGCGTGGTCTTAAGGGTGCAGCTCTTACTACTTTCGTTTCTTTAGCTGGTAGCTATTTAGTTTTAATGCCAAATAACCCTCGTGCTGGCGGTATTTCACGCCGTATTGAAGGTGAGGATAGAACTGAATTGAAGGCTGCTCTAAAAGGTCTTACTGTACCTGATGGCATGGGCGTTATCGTACGTACTGCAGGTGTTGGTAAGAGTGCTGAAGAGCTTGAGTGGGATTTATCAATTCTAACTAAGTTATGGGGTATGATTAAGCAGGCTGCTGCAACTCGTCCTGCTCCATTCTTAATTCATCAGGAATCAAACATTGCTCTAAGAGCAATTCGTGATTACTTACGTCCTGATATCGGTGAAATTCTGGTTGACAGCACTGATGCTTACAAGCAGATCCTTCACTATATCGAGTTAGTTCGTCCTGAATTTGCTTCAAAGGTTCACCTCTACAATGGTGATATTCCTTTATTCAGCAAGTTCCAGATTGAAAGCCAGATCGATACTGCTTACAAGAGAGAAGTAAGACTTCCATCAGGTGGCGCTATTGTTATCGATCCTACTGAGGCTTTAACCTCAATCGACGTTAACTCAGCTAAGGCAACTCGTGGTGGTGATATTGAAGAAACTGCTCTTCAGACCAACATTGAAGCTGCTGAAGAAATTGCCCGTCAGTTAAGATTACGTGACGTTGGTGGCTTGGTTGTTATCGACTTTATCGATATGAGCCCATTAAAGAACCAGCGTGAGATTGAAAACAGAATGCGTGAGGCTGTTCGTCAGGATAGAGCTCGTATTCAGTTTAGCAGATTGTCTCGTTTCGGTCTTTTAGAGATGTCAAGACAGAGACTGCGCCCTTCATTAGAAGAGAGTAGCTCTCACGTATGTCCAATGTGTAACGGACAGGGTACTTGCCGTGATACCTCATCATTAGCTCTATCAATCTTAAGACTGATTGAAGAAGAGGCTCACAAAGAGAACGCAGGTGACGTATTTGCTATTGCTTCAGTTGAAGTTGCAACCTTCATTCTAAATGAGAAGAGAGCTGCATTAGCTGCAATTGAAGAAAGAACTAAGACTCGTATTACTATTGTTCCTGAAAAGACCTATATGCCTCAGGAATACACTGTAAACCGTTGCATTCAGACTCCAACCAGCAAAGAAAGCAACATCAACAGCTTAGAAGTATTACGCGATCTTGATAAAGAGAACCGTAAAAAGGCTGAAAACTTCTTAGAGAATCCTTTCTTAAAGAAAGTTGTAGAGAACTCAGGTATCACTCAGAATACTAATGATACCCCAGCTATCAACGCTGATATTCTCTCATCAACCATGTCAACTCCTAAGGTTGCACCTAAGAAAGAAACTAAACCACAGCGTAAGCAGACTAAGAACAGTGAGCCTTCTTTAATTGATTCTATCAAGTCATTCTTTGGCACTATCTTCGGTTCAAATGAGAAGAAAGAGCCTCCTAAGAAGAACAGCAGACAGGGTCAGAGAAAGAACTCTTCAAGAGGTCCTCGTACTGCTGAAGGTCAGAAGAATCGTCCTGCTCGTAAGCCACGTCCAGCTAAGACTGAGCGTCCTGAGAGACAGGAAAGATCTGAAAAGGCTGAAAAGCAAGAGCGTACTCCACGTAATGAAACTGAGCGTGAGAATACAAAGCCTCAGCGTGCTCCTAAGCAGTCTCGTCAGAAGAGAAATGCTGAAGAGTCACAGCAGGTAAAAGAGCCTCGTTCACGTCGTCAGAACAAGGAAAATGCTCAGGCACAGACTCAGGCTGCAACAGAGCAGACAACTGCACCTGTAAAGCCAAGAAGAATCAGCACTCCTCCAAAGGCTGCAACTCCAAAGAGCAAGATTGTTGATGTAAAACCTTACACTCCTGTTGAGAGAGTTTATACAGAGCAGGAGATGAGTCAGGGTGAAGACTACAACGTAGACTTCTCAAATGTTCCATCATCAAAGAATGAAGATTCAATCTCTGTTGAGCATTCTTCAAAGGCAGGCGGTCTTCGTGATGTTACCTTAGCAGGTATCGAAGGCATCTCAGAGCCAAATGTAGAACCAGTTGATTACTCAAACGTACCATCAGGTCGCAACGATGATGAAGCTAAGCCTTTTGAGAAGAGTGAGAGAGCTGGCGGTTTTGCTCAGAGAACAGCAACTGCTGCAACTAAATCAATCGACACTCAGAGAGACTCAGATCCATTTATCGACTAATAAAATCGTCAATTAAATAGATCATTATCTTTGAATGTTTTTAATACACCATCAACTAAAATTGATGGTGTATTTTTTTATGATTGTCATCAAAATTTTAAAGTCTGTCTCATTAACATTCGTCCGATTTTCATATACTTAAAGATTATAAAAATATAACAAAATACATCTTTATGAAAAGCGATGTTTTATTTTACACCGCAGGATAATGAGGTCAGTCATGGATAAATCATTACTTCCGAACATATACGAATTCATTTCACATACCTACCCTTTCTCTCAATTAAACGATCTTGAAAAAGATGCAACTGCCACCAAAATTCAGATCACCTACCATACTCCAGGTGAAGAACTTGATAATGAAACTCTAGCAGGTGCCGGTCTTTTCATGATCCGTACTGGTGTAGTTGAAGAGCGTAATAAGCCTGATGGCTCACTGCGTGCAAAATTTGGCGCAGGTGACACTTTTGGTTTTACTCAAATTGATAAAGAAGGTGAGAGTGACTATAAAGTAGTCTTTTTAGAGAATACCCTACTCTACCTGTTGCCAAAGAACGTTCTGCACTTTTTAATTGAAAAGAATAAAGAAGTTGGTGAATACTTCAATGCTAAAGAATGGGTAAGATTGTCATCTTCTCATAACTATGCTGATGAAATTGCAGCAGATGAGAAGGGCTCCTCAAATAAAAGCATTGAAAAAGTCTGTTCTCATGATTTAGCTATCGTCACAGCTGATACCACTATCTGTCATACAGCAATTAAACTAGGTGAGAATAATACTGATCTTGCTATGGTAATGGATGGAGATACCCTTTTAGGTATCGTAACCAAATCTGACATTACCTTAAAAGCTGTAGCAAAATGCATGGATATCAATGCTCCTATATCCAACATTATGACCTCTAATGTTATGACCATTGATGCTGATAAGACCATCTTTGATGCTCTTGAGATCATGGTGATGTATAACATTAAAAACTTACCAGTACTAAAAGATGGTAAGGTCTTTGGTACCGTATCTACTACAAGTTTATTACAGAATTCTCAGTTACAGGCTGTTTACCTCTGTCAGGAAATTGCAAGAGCTCATACTGAAGAGAAGATCATTGAACTGTCTAGTCAGAAACAGGAGATCTTCCAGACACTGGTACAGACTAATGTAAAGCCTCATACCATTCAGAAAGTTATGAGCCATATTGCAGATACTTTCTGCAGAGCTTTTGTAAAGATGGCTGAAGAGAAGTTTGGTATCGCTCCTGTTGATTTTGCCTTTGTAGCAGCAGGCTCTCAGGCTCGTTCTGAAGTTCAGTTCTTATCAGATCAGGATAACTGCATTATCACCAAGCGTGAGCTTACTGATGAGGAGCATGAGTACTTTGCAAAACTTGCTGACTACGTAAATCAGAATCTTGCAAAATGTGGCTATTCACTTTGTGAAGGTCATTTCATGGCAAACAATCCTCGCTGGCTTGCTAGTTTGGATAAATGGAAAGAGTACTACAGTGACTGGGTCTTAAATACCACTGAAGATGCTATCTTATGCAGTTCTGTATTCTTAGATATGAGATGCCTGTACGGTAATACCTCTTTAGTAAAGCAATTAAGACAACACTTAATTGAAAAAGCTAATGACAACAGCAGATTCTTAGCAACACTAATCAGTATCTCAACAGCTGTAGCTCCTCCATTAGGAACCTTCAGACAGTTTGTGTTAACTAAAGATGGTGACAACAAGCCATATCTTAATATCAAGAAACAGGCTATTAACCTTATCATTGAGATTGCTCGTGTTTATGGTATAGCAGCAAAATCAGACAGTACCGACACTTACGAGAGAATGAAAGCTGCTGTAAAAGAAGAGCTTATAAAAGAAGATGATTATCAGGAGTTAAAAGAAGCTTATACCTTCTTGAACCATGTAAGATTCAAACATCAGTTAAAAGCTATCGAACATAAAGAAAAGCTTTCAAATAACTTAAACCCTGATGAGTTAACTCAGTTTGAAAGAAATCACTTAAGAGATGCCTTTAGAATTATTGCAAAACATCAGAAGGCTGCTTCTTTTAGATTTGCTTCAGGCAGAGGTGTACTATAAATGAGCCTCTTCTCAAGATTTACACCAATTGAAATTCACAGAAGACGCTGTTTAAAGTTCTCTAATTCTAAAAACTGCCCTGAATATTTAAAGGCTTTTTATCAAAGAGAATTGCCAAACGCCAACAGTTTTATTGATGAGTGTCGATTTACTTCAATTGACTTTGAAACTACAGGTATCGATCCTAACAAGGACTATGTTCTGTCCATAGGCGGTATCTGTTTAAGAAAAGGTGCAATCGATTTTACGACTTCATTTCATTACTATGTGAATAACTCTAAGTTCATCAAGAAGGATTCTGCTGTGATTAACCAGATCACTCCAGAACAGCTAGAGCAAGGCAAAGAGCCTGTTACAGCTATGATTGAACTTTTAGATAAGATCTCAGGTGGTTTAGTTTTGATGCACTGTATGTATATTGAAACTAACTTTATTAAAAGCACTTTAGGTCTTAGAAGAAAAGATCCTCTGCCTTTTATCTCTTTAGATACTATGGCAATTGAAAGAAAGCTTAATCATGATCTCTCATCTGTTGAGGATGTAAGATTATCAGCCATTAGAGAAAGAAGAGGATTTCCTGCCTATGAAGCTCATAATGCACTAGTAGACAGTCTTGCTACTGCTGAAGTTTTCTTAGCTCAGGAAAAGGATGTCTTTAAAAACAAAAGACCTTATTTACTGCCTTTGTATAAAAGATCATTGTAAATAAGAGTATTGATGATACAGTCTAGATGTAAAGAAGAGTCTAGATAAGCAAAGGGCGCCTGTGGCGCCCTCTTTTGTGTTCTAAAAAGAATTATTTTAAGATTGCAGGTAAGTTCTGAACGTCGCAGATCTTTAATAATGCACGTAACATCTTAGGATTACCTGATACTAAGTTACCGCTCTTAACGTAACCAGTCTCACCCATAAAATCTGATACGATACCGCCAGCTTCACGTAGGATTAAGTCACCTGCTGCAAAATCCCATGGCTTTAAGCCCTGCTCTAAGTAGCCATCAAAACGACCACAAGCAACATAGCATAAATCAAGGCTTGCACTGCCCATACGACGTACGTCAGCACAATTTGCGATTAGTCTTGAGAATAGTTCAAGATATGCAGGCATTCTGTCACGATATCTTGTAGGGAAAGCAGTACCAATAATAGCACCGTCTAATGAATCACGAGGAGAAACACGGATTCTGTGGCCATTTAAAAATGCACCTTCACCTCTTGCTGCTGTGAACATCTCATTTAACATTGGATCAAATACTACGCCAACCTCGGTCTTACCATTGTGACGTAAAGCAATTGATACAGCGCAATGAGCAATACCCTTAACAAAGTTAGTGGTACCATCGATAGGATCGATTACCCACTGATACTCTGAATCAGGATTACCAACAACACCAGATTCCTCAGCTAATACACTGTGATCGCGATATGACTTTAACAATGTGTCAATGATTACTTTCTCACACTGTTTATCAATAGTTGTAACTAAGTCGTCCTTGTTCTTCTCTTCAACTTCGAAAGAACCTTGCTGACCTAAGTTACGAGCAATTAAATTACCGGCAGAACGTGCAGCGCGGGCTGCGATATTAAGCATTGGATGCATCTTTAAATTCCATTTGTCAAAAAGCATTGCATCGCGAAGTGTCTCATACACTCGGATGTCTGAAAAAACTTGAGAGCATTATAATATAAAAATGCGAAATTTATGCATTCTTGTGAGACTATTTTCATTTCTTTTGAAAAAGCGATGACGTAACTTTAATGTATAATGAGCATACTTATAAAAACAGATACTTATAAGACAGAAAACTTATAAGAGCA
>JBNMJE010000033.1:0-19344 GCA_050873645.1 Succinivibrio sp.
GCTTCTAGACCTGCTGGCAGGGGTGTTTACATAGTAAAAGAGATCCCTAAAAAAACTAGAGATCTCTTTGAGACTTTCAAAATTCCTTTTCCGAAGAAACAGATCAAAGATTAGTAACTATGATCTGCGGAGTTTAGGTAGCAATGTATAAAAACAAAAATGCCCCAATTAAGGGGCATTTCTTAGAAATTATCTAGCAAAAATTATTTGCCTGACTCTTCCATTGACTTGATTAACTCAAGAACCTTGTTTGAGTAACCGATTTCGTTATCGTACCATGATACTAACTTAACGAACTTATCTGTTAAAGCAATACCAGCCTTCTCATCGAAGATTGAAGTGTGGGTGTTGCCTAAGAAGTCTGAAGAAACAACAGCTTCGTCGGTGTAATCCATAATGCCCTTCATAGGACCTGCAACTGCATTCTTGATAGCAGCACAGATATCAGCATATGTAGCACCCTTCTTTAAGGTACAGGTTAAGTCAACAACTGAAACGTCTAGTGTAGGAACACGGATTGACATACCAGTTAACTTACCATTTAATGAAGGGATAACCTTACCAACAGCCTTTGCAGCACCAGTTGATGAAGGGATGATGTTGCCAGCAGCACCACGGCCACCACGCCAATCCTTCATTGAAGGACCGTCAACAGTACGCTGAGTAGCAGTTGTTGAGTGAACAGTAGTCATTAAGCCCTGCTCTAAACCGAACTCATCGTTGATAACCTTAGCTAAAGGTGCTAAGCAGTTTGTTGTGCATGATGCGTTAGAAACGATATCCTGACCAGCATAAGTGTCGTTGTTAACGCCCATTACGAACATTGGGGTTGAATCCTTTGAAGGAGCTGACATAACAACACGACGTGCACCAGCCTGGATGTGCTTACGTGCTAACTCGTCTGTTAAGAAGAAACCAGTTGACTCAACAACGTAATCAACACCGATGTCACCCCACTTTAAGTTTGCAGGATCACGCTCAGCAGTTACGCGGATGGTGTTGCCGTTTACAACCAGGTGACCATCTTTAACTTCTACTTTGCCCTGGAACTGACCGTGCATAGTATCGTACTTTAACATGTAAGCCATGTAATCAGGTGGTAATAAATCATTAATACCAACAACCTGAATGCCTAACTCTGGACGATAGATTGAAGCACGGAATACGAAACGACCGATACGGCCAAAGCCGTTAATACCAACTTTAATAGTCATATTAAATGTTACCCGTAGTTAACAATTGACAAAAATTAAAACAGTTAAAAGATACTCTAATTCTCGGTTTTGTCAAGATTGAGCACTATAACCGATCACTTTTATAAAAGTAGCTTTAACTAAAAAGCGCACTTAGTTTAGACGATTGTTTGTGATTTTTAAACATATTTTTTATTATTTTTGTGTTAAAAGTAGAATTGTTTAATCTACAAACTAGATTAGTTAAAAATAACATTTTGATTATTAACAACAAAAAGTTAATTTAAACGTTTACAATAAAATGAAAAAAAATTTCGTCTTGTTTCATTATTTTACATTCATAATGTTCAAAATCATGCCTTTTGATTTTTCTTGAACTTGCATTGATGAGCCGTTTTGATCGAATATCAAAATTTTTTACACTTTTGTTATCGTCAATGCACAAATTGAAACTTATTCATATTCTTTTTCAAAATTTAGCCTTGCTCAAATTTTTTAACAAAAAAACTGCACAAATTCTCAAATTTCAAGCATACATCAAGGGTATTGAGTATTATTAATGACTATAATCACATTTGTAAGTTATTTTTTCTTGAAGAGAGTTTTTCTCTATCAAGAAAGATTTTATTAACACGGTATACTCATGATAGACATTCAATTATTAGCGGACAAAAAAGGCATTGCTCGAGAGTATTTCGATGCAACCAATAAGCTTGTAAAAATTTCAGATGAGAGCAGAAAAAATGTTCTTGAAATTTTAGGATATCCTGTAGATGACGAAAAAGCACTTCAGGCAATCTTAGACAAAGAAGAATTAGAACCTTTTAAGAATGTACTTGATCCTGTTCAAGTTATAAATGACGAGGATTTAAAACAGTTCTACATTAGAACTCCTGAATCATTTGGTGAAGACGAGAACGCAACTTTATCTGTTTCTTTAAAACTTGAAGACGGTCGTGTAATTGATAGGGAACTGCCACTAGAGCAGGTTGAAATTGCTGACTTTAAGAATGTAGACGGTACTGTTTATGACATCCGTAGATATTTCATCATTTCAGATCTTCCTTATGGTTATCATGAGTGTTCTGTTGTAGTAAAGGCAAATGGTAAGACCTTAAAGTCAATTCCAATGTCTTTAATTATCACTCCTGTAAAGATGTACACTCCAGAGTCTATTTTAAATGGCAAGAAAGTCTGGGGTGTAAGCTCTCAGCTATATTCAGTTCGTTCTAGAAACAACTGGGGTATTGGTGATTTTGCTGATCTTAAGCAGTTGTTATTAGGTGTTCACAAATGTGGCGGTCAGTTCGTAGGCTTAAATCCTATGCATGCAGGCTATCCTGCAATTCCTGATGAGTCATCTGTAAGCCCATATTCACCATCTTCAAGAAACTGGGTAAACATTGTTTATATTTCTGTAAATTCAGTTCCTGAATTAGCTCACTGCAAGGAAGCTTTGGATCTTATCAATTCTGAAAAATTCCAGCAGAAGCTACGTGTTCTAAGAGATAAAGAGTACGTAGATTACCGTGGCGTAATTGAAGCTAAGCTTCAAGTATTGCGTATGATCTTTGATCACGTAAAAGTTGATGACAAGAGATCATCTCGTGGTAACAAGTTCAATGAATTTGTTGAGAGAGGCGGTGAGAACTTAATCAACTTTGCAACTTATGATGCAATGCAGCAGTATTTCTACAGTCAGGGCGTAGATGCTTACTCATGGGAGAAGTTCCCTAAAGAGTATCAAGACATCCATTCAACCTTTGTTGATGCTTGGAGAAAAGAGCATCATCAGGATGTAATGTTCTACTGCTACTTACAGTTCTTGGCAAACGAGCAGTTAGCTGATGCCTACAATACTGCTAAAAATGACGGCATGTTAATCGGTACTTACAGAGATTTAGCCGTAGGTGTTGCAAAGCAAAGCTGTGACGTTTGGGCTGATGTTAATAATGTATTCAGAACTAAAGGTTCAATCGGTGCACCTCCAGATCCACTAGGTCCTCTAGGTCAGAACTGGGGCTTAGCTCCAATGGCTCCTAGTGCACTTAAAGCTTGTGCCTACAAGCCAATGATTGCTATGTATAAGGCAAATATGCAGTCTTGCGGTGCAATGCGTATTGATCATGCTGCAGGATTGTTCAGACTGTGGATTACAAAAACTTGTGAGCCAGCTTCAACTGGTGCATACGTTCACTATGATATGCACGATCTTTTAGGTATCATTGCTCTAGAGTCTCATCGCAACAAGTGTTTGGTGATTACAGAGGATCTTGGTACTATTCCTGTAGAGTTAACAAAAGCTCTACGTAAAGTAGGAGCTTTCTCATACAAGATCTTCTTCGATGAAAAGGCTCAGGATGGCGGATATATCGCTCCTCGTGACTATATAAGTCAGGCAATGTCAGCACTGACAACCCACGATATGCCAACATTAGTAGGCTGGTGGGGTTGCTTCGATTTAGATTTGGGTATTAAACTTGGTATCTATACACAGAAAGAGGCTGACGATTTAAGAGCTGCAAGAGAATATTCTAAGCAGAGAATTTTAGATAGCTTGCACGGTTTAGGTTCTATTTCTGATTCTTACACACGTAATGCAAAAGAATCTGTAATGAATGAAGAACTAGCAACTGCTCTACAGATCCATATGTGTACAGGTTCTTGCTCATTATTCAGTTCTCAGATTGAAGACTGGATTGGCGTTGATAAGCCAGTTAATGTTCCAGGAACCAATACAGAGTATCCAAACTGGCGTCGTAAGTTGACTGCAGATCTTGAGGATATATTTGCAAATCAGCACGTAAGGGATATGACTAAGTCAATGACCCTGGCTAGAGAATAAACTAGGAGGACAGCTTTATGCTGATCGATGATTTTAATAATGCAAGAATTGGTAAACCTTTTGAAACTTTAGGTCTGCAAAAGGTTGATGGCGAAAATGGCTTTTTGTTAAGAGCATGGCTTCCTAGTGCAAAAAGTGTAGAAGTTCGTTCAATTGACGGAACTAAACACATCTGTGATTTAACCTTGGTTCATCCAGATGGTCTTTTTGAAGAGAAAGTTAATGTTGATAAGCCTTTCCACTATTTGTTCAAGGTTACTTACCAAGATGCAGTAGTTGAAGTTATCGATCCTTATCAGTTTAGAGACGAAGCATTCTTTGGTTTAAGTACCATGAATGAAGAGCCTGCTAATATCTATAAGACCTTAGGTGCTCAGCTAATTGAAGTTGATGTTGACGGAGTAAAAGTAAAAGGTACTAAGTTTGCCGTATATGCTCCATCAGCTACAGCTGTAAGTGTAATCGGTGACTTTAACTTCTGGGATGGTCGCCGTTTACCAATGGCAAAGAGCTTATTAGGTCACTGGGTTCTTTTCGTACCTGGTTTAGGTGCAGGCTTACGTTACAAGTACGAAATTAAAGATCCATTTGGCAATCGTCTACCTCATAAAGCTGATCCAGTTGGTTTCTACCACGAGCAATATCCTTCATTTGCTTCAATTATTTCAGATCAGAGAACCTACACTTGGCATGATGCTGAGTGGCAGAAGTCACAGCTTGGCAACAAGTTAGAAAGACCTATGTCAATTTATGAATTGCACATGGGCTCATGGAAGAAGGATGAGAATGGTCAGCCTTTAACCTATCGTCAGTTAGCAGTTGAGCTTCTAGATTATGTAAAGAATATGGGCTACACCCATATTGAGTTAATGCCAATCATGGAGCACCCATTCTCTGGCTCATGGGGCTATCAGCCTACAGGTCTGTTTGCTCCAACCTCAAGATTTGGTACTATCGACGATTTCAAATTCTTTGTTGATACCTTCCACCAGAACGGTATTGGTATCATCTTAGACTGGGTTCCTGCTCACTTCCCAACCGATGCTTTCGGTTTGGCTAAGTTTGATGGTACTTGTGTTTACGAGTACGAGGATCCAAGACGTGGATGGCATCCTGACTGGAATTCTTTAATCTATGATTTCGGTCGTGATACCGTTCGTAGATTCTTAATTGCTTCTGCTTTAATTTGGCTTGATTTATACCACATTGATGGTTTACGTGTTGATGCTGTAGCTTCAATGCTGTATTGGGATTACTCACGTAAGGAAGGTGAATGGATCCCTAACGTTGATGGCGGAAACATCAACTACGAGGCTGTAAGCTTCTTAAAGTGGTTTAATGAAGAAGTTAACAGAAAGCATCCAAATGCTGTAACCATCGCTGAAGAGTCAACTGCATTTACCGGCGTTTCTCGTCCTACAAGCACTGGCGGTTTAGGCTTTAACTTTAAGTGGAACATGGGCTGGATGCATGATTCATTAGAGTACATGCAGACTGATCCATTCTTCCGTAAGTACCATCATGGAGAGATGTCATTCTCTATGATTTACGCTTACAACGAGAACTTTATCCTGTCAATTTCTCATGATGAGGTTACCCATGGTAAGCACTCTTTACTGTACAAGATGCCAGGTGATGAGTGGCAGCAGGCAGCTAACTTAAGAGCTTACTTAGGTTATCAGTATGCACATCCTGGTAAGAAGTTAAACTTCATGGGCTCAGAGTTCGGTCAGGGCTCAGAGTGGAATGATAATGCTCAGTTAGACTGGTGGTTATTGAAGTATCCTAAGCATCAGGGCGTACAGAAGCTAGTTCAAGATCTTAACGCTATGTATAAGAAAGAACCTGCTTTATGGAAGAGAGACTACGATCCTGAAGCATTCAGATGGTTAGATGTAAACGACGCTGAGCACAGTATCTTTGCAATGTTGAGATCTGGTGATGATGGCGATTGCATCATGGCTGTATCTAACTTCACTCCAGTACCTTATGTAGCATACCGTTTAGGTGTTCCAACACCTGGTACTTATAAGGTTATCTTAAATACTGATGATAAGAAGTATTGGGGTAGTGGTTATGGTACCGGTTCTGATGAAATTGTTGCTTCAAACATTTCATATCAGAACAACTATCATTCAATTGTGCTTGATCTGCCTCCATTAGCAACTATCTTTGTTAAGAAGATTTCAGATTAAAGTGTAAATTTCTTGAGAGGCCTCCTATTTTTAGAAGGCCTTTTTTTGTTTCCGTCACATCTTTATAAATAATTAAACAAAAATTTCATTTCTGTACAATAAAATTAAAATATAAGAATAAATGATACCTAGCGAAAAATAATAATAATTAAGGTTAGTTATATATGCTAAGAAAGTTACCATCTAATATTGATTTCAGATTAGTGCCTTTAGGTGCTTCAATAGCTCAGGGTGGATGCTATTTTTCTATTTGGTCACCTAAAGCTAAATCTGTAATCGTACACATTTATGATCATGATGAAAAAGAACGCTATAAGGTAAAACTTACCGATAAGTTTGGAAATATCTGGTATGGATTTATACCTAATGTTGGGGTAGGTGATCTTTATGCTATTGAAGCTGAAGGTGAATACGATCCTGACAGAGGTCTCTTTTTCAAAAAAGGACATCTTCTAGTTGATCCTTACGCTAAAGCTCTAAATAAGCCTTACACCTATAATCAGCAGCGTTATTTAAACGACAACGCTAATTTCATTCCTAAAGCTGTCGTGATTGACAGAAGCTTTGACTGGCAAGGTGTAACCAAGCCTCAGTTCGGTCGAGATAATCTCATTGTTTATGAAGCAAATGTCAAAGGCTTAACTCAGTTAAATGAAAAGGTTCCTCAAAAATTACGTGGTAAATATTTAGGTATCTGCCATGAGAGTGTCATTAACCACTTAAAGAAATTAGGTGTAACTGCTATTCAGCTAAATCCAATAGCAGCATTCATGAGTGAACCTCATCTAATCAAGCATGGTTTGGTTAATTACTGGGGCTACAATCCAGTAAGTTTCATGGCTCCAGATCCAAGATACGCTGTTGATCCTTTAAAGAGTGTCGATGAGTTTAGAACCATGGTAAGAGAACTGCATCGTAACGGCATTGCAGTGATCCTTGATGTGGTTTACAACCATACTGCTGAAGGCGGTAAGGGCGGTCCTATCCTAAGTTTGAAAGGTTTGGATGCTGCTAACTACTACACCTTTAAAGAAGATGAAAACGGCAATAAAGATTTTTCATCATTCTATGATGTAACAGGTTGTGGCAATACAGTAAACGCTCAGGCAAGACCTACATTGAACCTTATCTTGGATTCTTTAATCCACTGGACAAAATGGATGCAGGTCGATGGCTTCAGATTTGACCTAGGTGTTACCGTATGTAGAGAAAGCCACAGGGGTATCTTCCATGAGTATGACAGAGACAGCGCTTTCTTAAAGTCATGTTTCTGTATTGACAGATTAGCTCAGTCAATCATGATCGCAGAGCCTTGGGATGTAGGTCCTAATGGTTACAGATTAGGTCAGTTCCCTACAGGCTGGTCAGAGCAGAATGATAAATTCAGAGATACTGTAAGACGTTTCTGGAGAGGTGATTCTGGTCTTATCGGTGATTTTGCTACCAGAATTATGGGCTCAAGAGATGTCTTCTCCTCAGAAGAGCGCTCAATTAACGCTTCATTGAACTACATCACTTATCATGATGGCTTCACACTAGAAGATCTTGTAAGTTACTCTCACAAGTACAATGAAGCTAACTGTGAAAACAACCGAGATGGTACAGATGAGAACTACTCATCTAATCAGGGTGTAGAAGGACCTACTACAAACGGCGAAGTCCTAGCTAAACGCTGGTTGTTAAAGCGTAACTTAATGGCAACAGTACTCTTATCTCAGGGTGTACCTCATATTCTGTCAGGTGATGAGTTCTCCAAAACACAGCATGGTAACAACAACGGTTATTGTCAGGATAATGCTATGTGTTGGAATCATTGGGATTACACCAAGGAGAATCAGGATTTTATCAACTTCATTGAAAGAGTATCCTCATTAAGACATAAATCTAAGATGTTAAGAGAGTTAACTTTAGTTGAAGACTCTTTCCATCTGCAAGATGAGAAGTATGAAGCTCACTGGTTCAAGACTGATGGCTCAACTATGGATTCTACAACCTGGAATGATCCAAATACTGACGCCATTACTTTAACCTTAGGTTCTGAAGGTAAAGAGAGAAGAGAAACTTGGTGTTTTATCTTTAATCAAAAATACAACGAGCATCTTATTGAACTTCCAATACCTCGTGAAGGCGCTGAATGGGTAGAGGTATTAGATACTACCGATCCTACTGGTGCTCCTAATGAAAAAGAGATGTATGGAGTTAAAAAGATCTATGTAAACAAACCTTGTTTGAAAGTGTTCATGTTAAGACTTACAAGTCATTCAAAGCTCAAAAACAGTACTTCATTTGAAGCTTTGACTAGACATCAGAATCGAAATATGAAAATCGACAAGATGAAGTAGCAAGATAAGGAAACTTGAAAAGAAAAATAAGGTCCGTTTGGACCTTATTTTTTAGGAGTGGATTTAATTACAAATCAATTGAAGTAAAAGCACTTGATGCCATGAGCTTTGGTGCATGAGTGCTGTTATCTTTTACAGAGGTTGAATCAAACCAGGATAAAAGCATCTTTAAAGTCTTATCTGAGACTAGCCCCTGAATATGGCCTGAGAGCATTCTCTTTAAGATAAACTGACTGTCAATTCCATCAGGAACGAAGTGTTTAACCTTACAAAGAGTATTACCGTCTTTTTCAATCTGCTGTTTAGCATTGGCAATTAAGCTGTCAAAAGTATCAATATCATTGATTAAATGCAGGTTCTTAGCATCATATACTGTAAAGATCCTACCTTCGGCAAACTCTCTGTAATCAACCTTTTGAAGCTCTGGATGAGCATCTCTAACAAGAGTAATGAATTTCTTATAGATTGATTCTACAGATAACTGATATTCAATCTTTTGAGACTGAGGCATTTCTCTAGCTATAGAAGTTCTAGCAAGCTCTGAGGTTTCTACACCGTCTTCATAAACGCCATACTCATTTAAGAGTTTGTCAGCGCTGATGCCTAAAGAGAACACGCCAATTGATCCTGTAATAGTCTCAGGACTTGCGTATACATAGTCAGCAGCAGTTGAGATCCAGTAAGCACCTGAGGCTGCAAGACCATTCATAGACACGGTCAGTGTTTTACCTGTTTCCTTTTTAAAGTTAACTAGCATGTTTCTAATCTTTTCAGAGGCTGTAACTGAGCCACCACCTGAGTTTATGTATAAAAGCACGCTGTTTACAGATTTGTCTTTTCTAATATCGTTTAAAACTTCTTTGATGTTATCTGGACTAAAGGTAGTAGGAGTCTCTGTCTTATCTACAATATCGCCGATGCCATAGATAACTGCAACAGAACTTACTTTCTTATCTGATTTCTTTGATTCTTTGTTTTTAGCTAATGAAGCTAAAGTTAAATAATCCTGATAAGCAGTAAGTTTTGGCTCAAAGATACTCTTTCCCTGACCATAAAGTTTGATTAAAGAAGCATTGAAATCCTCTTGAGACATCAGTTCATCCACAAGATTGAGCTTCTTTAAAAGTTCAGCTTCACTGCCTTGATAATTTACCAAGGTCTTAATGTAGTTATCAGGTACTGCGTAGAGGTTTCCAATTGTGCTGCCTGTATTAGGTCTTGAGTTTAGAGATTTTAAGTAGGTGAGCCAGAGAATGTTGAATGCCTTACGATATTCCTCTTTTACAGGCTCTGACATTCTGTTTGATGTAAATGGTTCTACAGCACTCTTAAACTCACCTGCTCTAAAGACTAAAGGGGAGAGATTAAATCTGTTTAGGAGATCTTTAAAGTAAAGAGAAGATGCTGAAAAGCCTCTAAATGTGAAACCTCCTAAAGGATCTAAGATGATCTTATCGCAGGCTCCTGCAATTAAATATGATGATGCGTTATAAGAGTCTGAGTAAGCACTTACCATTACACCAGGATTTTTCTTTTTGTAATCTAAGATTGCCTTTTTAACTCTTGAAGCAACAGGCATTGGCATTCTGTCTGTTTTTGAAAAGTTAAAGTAAACAGACTTAATTCTCTTGTCATCACTTGCTGTATTTAAAGCATCTTCAATTGAAACTACATCATTGTATTCAGGTGTATTTAAAACATCTGAAAACTGTTTGGTAAACTTAGTGTACTCATTGTCTGGTTGTGGCATTTCATGAATGGTACCAGACAAATCAAAATAGAGAATTGGATATACAGTTTTAGCAGAACCGTCAGCGTTAACTGCGGTGTTTTCAACCATATCTTTGGCGTTATTTGTAAAGTAAATTCCTGAGAAGATTGCAAGAATAAGCAGTAAAAAGATTAAGTTGAAAACTAAGTTTCTAGCAAAAGTAATTACAGATCCAATAGTAAGCAGTACTTTGCCTATGCTTTTGCAGAGCTTATGAGAACTGCCTGAGGTCTTTCCTTCAATAATGATAACAGGGGATTTTTCACTGTTATCAGTAGGAAAGGACTGATTATTGTTTTCTTCACTCATAATTTTTTTCCAAGAATTGACAGTCTAATATCAAAAGGAGTTATTTAAAGCTGATAACACCCATTAATATGCCGTTTGTCATATAAAAAAGACAAGATCATTTTAGATGATCTTGTCTTTTAAAATAGCTAAATTAAATTATTTTGTAGTTTTGGTGCTCTGCACAATCTTCATGACAGAACCTACCATACCTGAGACGTCTGAAAGGTTGCTAGGTACAATCAGAGTATTGTTGGTCTTAGCAAGATTTGAGAAGGCATCGATGTACTGTTCTGCAACCTTTAAGTTAATAGCAGTGTTACCACCTTGCTCTTCTGATGCTTTAGCAATTAAAGAAATAGCCTGAGCTGTTGCATTTGCAATAGCGATAGTAGCCTGAGCTTTACCTTCAGCTACGTTGATTTCAGACTGCTTTTCACCTTCAGATTTAGCAATAGCAGCTTCTCTAGCACCAGTTGCTAAGTTAATTTGCTCTTGCTTTTTACCTTCAGACTCAGAAATAACTGCTCTCTTTTCACGCTCTGCGGTGATCTGTCTTTGCATTGCCTGTAAGATCACAGCTGGAGGTGTTAAGTCTTTAATTTCATAACGTAGAACTTTTACACCCCAGTTTAAAGCGGCTTCATCAATAGCAGATACAACCTGATTGTTGATAAGATCTCTTTCTTCAAAAGTCTCATCTAACACCATTTTACCGATTACAGAACGTAGAGTGGTCTGAGCTAACTGAGTTACAGCAATAATGTAGTTAGAAGTTCCGTAACTTGCTAGCTTAGGATCGGTAACCTGGAAATATAGAATACCGTCAACAGATAACTGGGTGTTATCACGGGTGATACATACCTGACTTGGAGTATCTAGAGGGATTTCCTTTAGTGAATGCTTGTAAGCTACTTTATCAATGAATGGAATGATAAAGTTAAGACCTGGATTTAGGACTTTGTGAAACTTACCTAATCTTTCAATAACCCAAGCTGTCTGCTGAGGGATCACATTGATTGATTTAAAAGCAAAGATAATTGCAATTACAATTAAAACAATCGCAACTACAAGTCCGCCTGACAAAGAGTCATCGTACATATCAAACATAATTTAAAGTCTCCGTAAAAGTTATTTTTTGAATCTTTGTTTGTCTTTATATGTTCTGACCATATGTTTTAAACGTATGCTTTAAACAAACGAATGGTCATATATCTTATTTTTTAAGGATAAGTCTTGTGCCTTCTACTCTATCAATTTTATAGACACCGCATTCTAATGAACCATTATCAGCATAAGCTGTCCATGAAGTGCCACGGTAATTTACCTTAGCGCTGCCATCCTCATTTACTTTAGTAACACTTACAATCTGACCTTTATCTAGATTGTCACACTGTGTATTAGGTGTGAGTTTTCTTAAGTTTCTTCTAAAGTAAAGTGCAATGATGACACCTAAGACTATTACAAGGGCTGCTACTGTAAACTGAGCTGTAAGCGTCAGTCCAAATAGAGCACAAATGCAGGCAGCTAGCGCGCCAGCACTAAAAGCTAAAAGATAGATTGTGCCTAGCATCATTTCACTGCCTAGAATTACTAGAGCTACTATTAACCAAATTAAGTAATCTGACATACATTACTCCCAAGCTATTTCTTTTTAGGTTTCTTTTTAAAGATATTGAAAAATATCAGAGCAAAGAAAATTGGAACAAAAAGTCTAATCAATCTTTCTGGATTATCTGAAACTACAATGAAGCTAAAGAATACAAACACACAAGCTACAATTAAGAAAGACACAAAAGGAGAGGTCTTTTTAGGAGCTGTGTTTGTATTCTGATTTACAGAGCTACTAGAAACTGAGTTCCCAGAAACGGAATTGCCTGAAGTTGCATTTTGATAAGCACTCTGATTTGAAGTTACCTTTGCCTTGCTACTCTTGCTTAGATTATTTCTTTGAGTTCTATAGGCGTTATTTCTAGCATCTTTTGGAGCAGATGCAACAGTAGAGAAATTACCTACGTTTGCGTTTACATGAGGACGATTTTTTTTAACAGGAATTACTACATCATCAGCAAAAGAGTCTTCAGATGAGTAGAGGTCTTCTGTTGATGCGTTGCTTGAACTTACTTTGCTCAACTCGTTGATTGCATCTTTTTGAATGTGAGCCTGATGATTGGCATTGCTTTTTACAATGTCATTTTTCATGGCTGTGATGTTTTTCTTTTCTAACTGCTTTACTAGGGCAACAAAGTCGCCATCTTTAGGCTCTAAAGAGTAGTTGTTCATTATTTTATCCAAAATCTAAAACTTGTCAGATAGTATCACAAGTTCAAAGTGATTAGGATGTTATAACAGACAAATCTTATACAAAAATTAGCTTTGACTAATCTTGGTAAATTATATTTTTCAACTCTTTTAGATAATCTCAATTGCAAAAGAAATTGAGAACATACCTCTATACAAAAAAATCATCTTGAAAACTGATAAAACGATCACTTTTTCTTGTATAATGTCCGATCAAATTTTACAAGTTTTGGAGGAATTTATGCTACGCATTATGGAAGAGGCTTTAACATACGATGACGTACTGTTAGTGCCTGCACATTCAACTGTTTTACCAAACACTGCAGATCTTCGTACCAGATTGACCTCCAACATTCAGTTGAACATTCCAATGATCTCATCTGCAATGGATACCGTTACCGAATCAAACCTTGCAATTGCTCTAGCTCAGGAAGGTGGTATTGGTTTCATTCACAAGAACATGTCTATTGAAAGACAGGCTCAGGAAGTTGCTCGTGTAAAGCGTTTTGAAAACGGTATGGTAACTAAGCCTGTTACAGTACACCCTGATAACACCATCAATCAGGTTCGCCAGATGGCAGCTAAATATGGTTTCTACGGTTTCCCTGTAGTAGATGAGAAAGACAACTTATTAGGTATTATCACCGGTCGTGATACCCGTTTCTTAACCAATGGTGAGGTTAAGGTTCACGAGGTTATGACTCCTAAAGATCGTCTTGTTACTGTAAGAGAAAATGAGTCTCGCGAAAACGTTCAGGCTTTAATGCAGAAACATCGTATTGAGAAAGTTTTAGTAGTTGACGATGCTTTCCACTTAAAGGGACTTATTACTGTAAAAGATTTCCAGAAATCATCAAACAAGCCAAATGCATGTAAAGATGCTTTAGGCAGATTAAGAGTTGGTGCTGCAATCGGTGCAGGCGCTGGCAATGAAGACAGAGCAAAGGCTCTAGTTGAAGCTGGTGTTGATGTTCTGTTAGTTGATTCATCACACGGTCACTCACAGGGCGTTTTAGACAGATTAAAGTGGTTACGTAAAGAATATCCTGAATTACCAATCATCGGTGGTAACGTAGCTACTGCAGCAGGTGCTTTAGCTTTAGCTGATGCTGGTGTAAGCGCAGTTAAGGTTGGTATTGGTCCTGGCTCAATTTGTACAACTAGAATCGTAACTGGTTGCGGTGTTCCTCAGATGACTGCAGTATCAAATGCTGTTGAAGCTTTAAAAGGCACAGACATTACTGTTATTGCTGATGGTGGTATCCGTTATTCAGGTGATATCGCAAAGGCACTAGCAGCTGGCGCTAACTGCGTAATGGTAGGCTCAATGTTCGCTGGTACCGAAGAGGCTCCAGGTGAGATTGAAATTTATCAGGGTCGTTCATTTAAGTCATACCGTGGTATGGGTTCTTTAGCTGCTATGTCAAAGGGTTCAGCTGACCGTTACTTCCAGTCAGACAATGCAGCTGACAAGTTAGTACCAGAAGGTATTGAAGGTCGTGTTGCATATAAGGGCTTATTACACAACATCATCCATCAGCAGATGGGCGGTCTACGTGCTGCTATGGGCTTGACCGGTTGTGCAACAATCGATGACTTACGTACTAAAGCTCAGTTCGTACGTATTACTAGTGCTGGTTTCCATGAGTCACATGTTCATGATGTAACCATCACTAAGGAAGCTCCAAACTATCAGAGCCACGTCTAATATTTCATGATGCACCTGCATTGCAGGTGCATTTGTCGTTTTAAATCTATCAAGAGATTCAATTATGTCTTCACAGAACATCCATTCTGAAAAGATCCTCATCTTAGATTTCGGTTCTCAGGTGACACAGCTGATTGCCCGCCGTGTACGTGAAATCGGTGTTTACTGCGAAATTTATCCATTTGATGCAGATCTTAATTTAATCAAGAATTTCGGCGCTCAGGGTATCATCCTTTCAGGCGGTCCTGAGTCAACAACAGAGGCTGGTTCTCCACGTGCTCCTATGTGGGTATATGAAGCTGGTGTTCCTGTTCTTGGTATCTGCTATGGCTTGCAGACAATGTCAGTTCAGTTAGGTGGTAAGGTTCAAGGTTCATCTAAACGTGAATACGGCCACGCAACTGTTGAGATCAAAGCAGAGTGCCCTCTATTTGATAATCTAACTGATCATGAAGGTGAGCATAAGTTAGATGTATGGATGTCTCATGGTGACAAGGTAACTGCAATCCCTGAAGGTTTTACAACCGTAGGTAGCACTGACACTTGCCCATATGCTGCAATTTACAACAAAGACAAGAAATTCTTTGGTGTTCAGTTCCATCCTGAGGTAACCCACTCAAAGCAGGGCGGTGAGATCTTAAAGCGCTTTGTTCTAGATGTTTGTGGTTTACACGCATTATGGTCACCTAGCGCTATTATCGAAGACGCTGTACAGAGAATTCGTGAGCAGGTAGGCGACAAGAAAGTTTTATTAGGTCTATCAGGTGGTGTTGATTCATCTGTTACTGCTTTATTATTACAAAAAGCAATCGGTAAACAGTTAACCTGTGTATTCGTTGATAACGGTTTATTACGTTTAAACGAAGGTGCTCAGGTAAAAGAGATGTTTGCTCCTTTGGATTTGAACTTTGTCTATGCTGATGCTTCAGACAGATTCTTAGATGCCCTAAAGGGTATTTCTGATCCTGAATTAAAGCGTAAGGCTATCGGTAAGACCTTCATTGACGTTTTTGCTGATGAGGCAAGAAAGTTAGAAGGTGTTGAGTTCTTAGCTCAAGGTACCATTTACCCAGACGTAATTGAGTCAGCTGCTGCAAAATCTGGTAAAGCACACGTAATTAAGTCTCACCACAATGTAGGTGGTCTACCTAAGGACTTAAAGTTCAAGTTAGTTGAGCCTTTACGTGAGCTGTTCAAGGATGAAGTAAGACGTATTGGTGTAGCTTTAGGTTTACCTGAGGCTATGGTAATGAGACATCCTTTCCCAGGTCCTGGTTTAGGTGTTCGTGTTCTAGGTGAAGTTAAGAAAGAATACTTAGATCTGTTACGTCAGGCTGATGCAATCTTCATGGAAGAGTTAAATAAGTCAGGATGGTATCAGAAGGTAAGTCAGGCTTTCACCGTATTCTTACCAGTTCGTGCCGTAGGTGTTATGGGTGATCATCGTAGCTATGATTATGTTGTATCTCTACGCGCAGTTAAGACTATCGATTTTATGACCGCAAAGTGGGCCGAGTTACCATATGATTTATTAGGTCATATCTCAAATCGTATCATTAACGAAATCAATGGTATTTCAAGAGTTGTTTACGACATCTCTGGAAAACCACCAGCAACTATTGAGTGGGAATAATTCCCCTAAGTGGTAATAAGCTTTAATTGATAGCAAGTACCGCAGTAAAATCTGCGGTATTTTTTTTGAATTTGTGAATATTTTGCTTATTATCAAGTTTTACAGGATCTTGATCCCTTAAAATTGTCAGATAAATTTTTGGAATTTCGATATGACAGTTATGATTACAGACACAAATAAAGACTTTAACAAATGGATTAAAATTGCTCTGCGTGATCTTGAAAAAGAACACTGGAGTGAAGCTCAAGAAAAGATCTCTATCTTAAAAGAAGAAAATCCAAACAGCACTGAACTTTTAATTTTAAAACTACTTTTGCAATTTAGAATTAAAGGTTTACACGGTCTTAAAAAACTGTCAAAAGTAAGACTTAATATGATTAAGTCAACTGAGGAATATCCTTTAATTGAAAAGGGGGAAGAAAGCCAGGTAAAAGAGCATTTCTTAGGTATTATTGCTCGTCGTGAGCTCAAATTAGAACATGGTAAAAGTTCTACCTCACGTCTTTCAGCTTACATTATTCCAGGTCTTGCTGTAGCTATTTTGATTTTCTCAGCAGGTGCTGTGGTAAATGACAAATTTATCAAAGACAAGCCATACGATTATCAGCCTATCGATAAAGCTGAGTTAAGAAAGCTAATTAAGAACAAAAAAGTTCATCTAGACAGAATTGATACAAGCAAGATCACTGATATGAGTTATCTTTTTGCAAAGTGTGACTATATCAGTAACGATTCTGAATATATTAGAGTCAAAAGGACCTGTCGTAAGGACGAGGTTAGAAAGGATTATAAAGGCATTGAAAAATGGAATGTGTCTTCAGTTGTAAACATGCAGTCAATGTTCTTTGAAGCAGATTCCTTTAACGAACCAATTGATTCTTGGGATGTCTCAAATGTTCAGAACATGAAAGGCATGTTCTATGAATTAAAGAACTTTAACCAGCCTTTAAATTCATGGAATGTATCTAATGTAAGAACCATGGCCTATATGTTCTTTGGTGCAAGTGCATTCAATCAGGACATCAGTGCTTGGGATGTTTCAAAAGTAGAGAACATGTCTAGCATGTTCTTTGGAGCAAAATCATTTAATAAGCCAGTTGAAAACTGGAACGTTTCTAGAGTATCCAACATGGCATACATGTTCAGAGAGGCAGAGAACTTCAATCAGCCTTTAGAAAAATGGGATCTTGCCACTTTGCAAAACGCTCCAGGTATGTTCACAGATGCCAAAGCATTTAACCAACCTTTAAAGAATTTTGATTTGACAGGTGTATCTTCATACAAGATGTTCTCAGGAGCTTCATCATTCAAGCAAGAATATCCTGTAGGTTGCTCTGACAACTGTTCATTCAAAAAGCAAGAGAATGAATAAGTACAGATAATCAAAGCTTAGTAAGGACAAATTTACAGTGAAAGAAAAAGACTTGAGCTTTTTAGTTAAAGGCAAGAAGGTAGTTGGTACTTTGTGCTTACCAGATCGTGATACAAAAGCTCCTGTAGTGCTTTTAATTCATGGTTTTACAGGAAATCGTCATGAGTCTGTAAGTAAGTCAGCACCTCATGGTAAATTTGCCTTACTAGCATCAAAATTATCTGCTGTTGGCATTGCTTCTTTGCGTATTGATATGCGAGGAAGTGGCCAAAGTGATGGAACGCTTGAGGATATTACTGCATTTACAGAATTAGAAGATGCAATTGCAGCCTGTGATTACCTAAAGCAGTGTGATCTTGTAGATGGTAATAGGATCTCCGTCTTAGGTCTGTCCTTTGGTGGATTAGTTGCCACTGCACTTTGTGCAAAAGACAGTAAGATAAAATCATTAGTGCTGTGGAATCCTGCTGTAAACATGATGGAAGTTATGTTGACTATTGCAGGTATTGATCCAGTCATGAACGCATGTAAAGAAGAACACAGAATTTACGAGTTTGATATTTGGAATGCCAAAAGAAAACTTTGCGGAGAGTTCTTTACAAGCCTGTGCAAAATGAGTGCTCATGCAAGCATTGCAAAATACAAAGGTCCGATGTTACTTCAGGTAGGACTTAATGATCATGTTGTATGGCCAGAACCTGCACAAGCAGAAGGTATTATTTCCTGTCATGAAGGAGAACATGAACTTCAGACTGTAAACGCAGGTCATGACTTTACAAATAATGGCTCTGACGAGCCACTTTTATCTGTTATTGAGAAAACAGTGTCTTTCTTAAAGGCAAAAGCCTTTTAGAACTACCACTTGTCAACATGTACCTTCTCTGATTCAAAGAGATCTCTTTGATGATTGTCGTTGTCAACTGGATAACCAAAAGCAATTAAAGAGTGAGGTACGATGTTCTCTGGAAGATTAAACTCTTCTTTTAGAGCCTGAACTCTTTCCTGCTCAGGAAAGGTACCTAACCATACAGAACCTACTCCTAAAGCTTGAGCTGCTAAGATCATATTTTGAGCTGCAATAGAGCAGTCAGTCTGCCAGTAATCAGGGGCATTGCTGTAAGCTTTAGATAAGTCACCTACAACCATCACTCCAAAAGCTGCATGGGTAAGTGGAGTAGCATAAGGACCATTAGCTTTAGCCATACGCTCTAATACATCTTTTCTTTTGGTAACTAAAAACTGCCAAGGTCTGCAGTTAACAGCAGAAGGTCCACTCATAGCAGCCTGTAAGATGGTGTGAATATCAGATTCAGGCACTTCCTTGTCTTTGAACTTTCTAACTGAGTGTCTAGAGAATATGCAATCTAAAGTATCCATGAGTACTCCTTATAAAATCAGTGAATACAATCAATGTTAAGTATATCTAACCTGTCAAGTGCTGTAGATTTTAGCGTTTGAAACATGTGAAATATACGTTAAAAAATCTAGTAAGAATAAAACTAACTTACTGAAATTTTAGATGTAAAAAAGAAAAGTCTAAAAGGAAAAATCTAAAAAAAAATTTAAAGGTAGTCATACAGCATAGGAAAGCCAAAGTGTAAAAAAATGGAGAGTAACAGATTAAGATTTGGTAAAAAATAATTTGACAACAATCAAAAAAAGTCTATAATGCATTTCCGTTGTCACGAACGACAAC
>JBNMJE010000034.1:0-19065 GCA_050873645.1 Succinivibrio sp.
GGCTGTGCTTGTTTAATGGTATAGACAATTAACGCTGAATTGTTATTGAGTTTATGTATGCTCTAAATGAGACTATGGCAACATCATACCTAAAAAGAATGAGCTACTAAGAATTGCAACAGTCTTTAATGCAGATCCTAATGTAAGGTTTTTTACAGAGTATCAGAGTGTCGTTTAGACTGTAGGCGTTCTTGAGTATACGCAACAATTGAGTTTTGACGCTTTTTAAACTGAGCTATACGTTTTAAATCATCAACGAATTTATGATGATAATCTTCACCAAGATCTTTGTATGTATAGCAAGTTTAGTTTGATTATGTTTTGTTATTACCAATTGATGCAATCTGATCTATTTAGGTTCCTGAATACAAAGCAATTTCACTGTCAGAATGTCTTAGATTGAATAAAAGTGAATATGAGATATTCATAGTTTTATCCTACACAATTCAATTTTCACAACGTGTTTTCTCATACCTCTCAATTCTTCATATCATCTTTTACATTTTCATGATTTGAGTTTGCTTAATCTTGCAAGTAAACTCAAAATAATTTGTCTAAAAATACTTATAAAACAATAAGTAAAAAATATTTTTATTTTTTTTACTTTTTTCTCTTGAAAAGAAAAAATCCATCCCCATTTTAAGTGATGTAAAAAGTTTAATTGCTTTATCTTGTACTAATAGATAAACGCTAGGTGACAGTCGGACGCCTTTTTCCGACTAAAAAAGAATATTACGGTAGATAGCCGTGGAGAAACAAATGAAATTAGTTCCTTTGTATGATCGCGTTATTGTAGAGCCTTTTGAGGAAGAAACCAAATCATCAGGTGGTATTTTATTAGGTAGCGCAGCAGTAAAGTCAACTCGAGGTAAGGTTGTTGCAGTAGGTAAAGGCCGTGTTCTTGAGAACGGCACAACATCTCCAATGAGCGTAAAAGTTGGTGACACTGTTATCTATAACGAAGGCTATGGTTGCAAGAAAGAGAAGTTAGATGGTAAGGATGTAGTTATCATCTCTGAGACTGACGTATTTGCAATCGTTGAAGACTAGTACAAAGCTAGCTAAAAGAATCATTTTTTAAGTTTAGGAAGAATTTAGAATGTCTGCAAAGCAAGTAATTTTCGGAAACGAAGCACGCGCCCAGATGTTAGAGGGTGTAAACGTTCTAGCTAACGCTGTTAAAGTTACCTTAGGTCCTAAGGGCCGTAACGTAGTTCTAGATAAGAGCTACGGTGCTCCACTAATCACCAAAGATGGTGTTTCAGTTGCTAAAGAGATCGAGCTTGAGGGTAAGTTCCAGAACATGGGTGCCCAGATGGTTAAAGAAGTTGCATCAAAAGCTAACGATGCAGCAGGTGACGGTACCACAACCGCTACTGTTTTAGCTCAGGCAATTGTTAACGAAGGCTTAAAGTCAATCGCTGCTGGTATGAACCCAATGGACGTAAAGCGCGGTATTGATAAAGCTGTTGCAGCTGCAACTGAAGAGTTAAAGAAGTTATCAATCAAGTGCGAAGACAAGAAGTCAATCGCTCAGGTTGGTACCATTTCAGCTAACTCAGATGCAACTGTTGGTAACTTGATTGCTGACGCAATGGAGAAGGTTGGTCGTGATGGCGTTATCACCATTGAAGATGGCCAGGGCTTAGAGGATCAGTTAGATCTAGTTGAAGGTATGCAGTTCGACCGTGGTTACTTATCACCATACTTCGTAAACAAGACCGAGACTGGTACTGTTGAATTAGAGAACCCATACATTCTTCTTTGCGACAAGAAGATTTCAAACATCCGTGATTTAATCACCATCCTAGAAGGTGTTGCAAAGGCTGGTAAGTCATTACTTATCATCGCTGAGGATGTTGAGTCAGAAGCTTTAGCAACCTTAGTTGTTAACAATATGCGTGGTATTGTTAAGGTTGCAGCTGTTAAGGCTCCTGGCTTTGGTGACCGTCGTAAGGCAATGTTACAGGATATCGCAATTCTAACTGCAGGTACTGTAATTTCATCAGAATTAGGTATGGAGCTTGATAAGGCTACCCTAGATGACTTAGGTGTTGCAAAGCGTGTTGTAATCACTAAGGATAACACCACTATCATTGATGGTGAGGGTGATTCAAAGGCTATTGAAGAGCGTGTTGCTCAGATCCGTAAGCAGATCGAAGAGTCAACCTCAGAGTACGACCGTGAGAAGTTACAAGAGCGTGTTGCTAAACTTGCTGGCGGCGTTGCAGTAATCAAGGTTGGTGCTGCAACTGAAGTTGCTATGAAAGAGAAGAAGGATCGTGTAGAAGACGCTATGCACGCAACTCGTGCTGCTGTTGAAGAAGGTGTTGTACCAGGCGGCGGTGTAGCATTAGTTCGCGTTGCTAAGAAGATTGCTGGCTTAAAGGGCGACAATCAGGATCAGGATGTAGGTATCAAGGTTGCATTAACTGCAATGGAAGCTCCTTTACGTCAGATCGTAACCAACGCAGGTCAGGAAGCATCTGTTATCGCTAACGAAGTTCGTAACGGTTCAGACAACTATGGTTACAACGCAGGTACCGAGCAGTACGGCGATATGATCGAGATGGGTATTTTGGATCCTACCAAGGTTACCCGTTCAGCTCTACAGTATGCAGCTTCAATCGCTGGCTTAATGCTAACCACTGAGTGCATGATTGCTGATGCTCCTCGTAAGGATGACGCAGCTCCTGCAGCTCCTATGGGTGGCATGGGCGGTATGCCAGGCATGATGTAATCATCGCTTAGAATAATTTAAATTTTGTGAAGGCCGTAGCTCTTTTGTGGAGTTACGGCCTTTTAATTTCTGAAAATTGAAAAAAACATCCTTCCTAGATCTTTTTATTTTGAAGTGTATCGCTTTTTGTGTACATTTCTGTATGATGTGTCTATTGTAAACGTTGTTATTGTAAGAATAGGTTTAATTTTGTGTATAAATTCTGTGTAATACAATTAAAATTGCTTGTCTTATAATCACCAAAAATTAGGTTGTTAATCAGGAATATTATCAAGGCTTAAGGATGCCAAGAAAAGTTAAAGATCCTGACTAACAGTGTTTTAAAATTATTTCTCTAACCTTTTAGGTTTAAGGAATTTTTTATGGATCAGAATCGTAAGCTTTTAATATCAAATCAGTTATCTTTTGGTGTTTTAGGCGCAATTGAAGCTGCTTGGGCACCAATGGTTCCATTTGTGAAAATGGGTATGAACCTAGATGACGCGCAGTTTGGTCGATTACTGTTATCTATGGGTATTGGTTCACTGTGTGCATTACCATCAGTAGGACCATTGATCTCAAAGTTTGGTCCTAAACTTGTAGCTATTACAGGCTGTATAGTTTTAGGTCTGTCACTAGTAGGTATTTCTTTTGTAAACCATGAGTGGCTGTTATGTTTAATTCTAGCAATCTTTGGCGCAAGCTTGATTGCTATTGATGTAGCCTCAAACGTAAATGCAGTTGTAGTTGAAAGTATCTACAAGCGTCCTTTAATGTCAGGCTTCCATGGAGGCTATTCATTAGGAACCATTGTAGGTTCTATGATCATGTCTTTACTTTTGACCATAGGATTAGGCGTTCATTTAAGTTCTTTCTTACTGTTTTTAATCATGACAGGCGTAACCTTAGTAGGTTGTAGAGCATTATTCACTGATATTAAATCTTTCAATGCAGAGCATGTAAAAGCAGAAAATAATACCAATGCAAAGCATCATAAAATACCTCCAGTGATCATTGTATTAGGTTGCCTGTGCTTTATCATGTACTGCTCTGAAGGTGCGCTTTTGAGCTGGTCAACCGTTTTTGCAACACAAAACAGAGGTATTACTCCAGAGGTAGCGGGTTACTTCTATGCATTCTTTGCTGTAACCATGACTATTGCAAGATTCTCAGGAAATAAGCTTGTAACTACCATAGGTCGCAGAAGAACAGTTGTATTTGGCGCTTTAATGGTGGCAACAGGTTTCTTTATTACCGCAACTGTTGAGCACTATGTGGGTATGATGATTGGCTTTACTATCATCGGCTTAGGTGCAGGTAATATCGTGCCTCAGCTAGTATCTTTTACAGGCTCAATTCCTGGTATTAAGGTACAGTCAGCAATTTCAATTATTAACTCATTAGGTTACTCAGGTATCTTACTAGGACCTGTGATCATAGGTTATGTCTCAAAGCTCTCATCACTAGAGAGATCATTTGAGCTTTTAGGCATAGGTGTCTTTGTAGTAGTTTTGGTTAGCTTTAAGCTTCTAAAGCAAAATAAGAACAGCTAGCAAAAACTGCAAATTAAATGAACACGAAGGCTGTAACTTTCAGATAGTTACAGCCTTCGTTTTAAGGAGCACCAACAAGATCTGTAATAATGAGGTGTCTTGTTTAATGAGGTGGTTTGTATAATGTGGATGTTCGTATAACGTAGAGGCTCGTAAAAGCACTGAACTCTTACTGACCAGTGATTACATCATAGCCTACCTTTAGAATGAACAGGCTAATTACCACAATCATAATCGGGCGTGTTGCAAAGGTGCCTTTCTTTTCAAAGAATCTAGCTCCAAGATAATTACCTGCAATATTAGAAACCGCTGCCATAATACCTAAAGGCAACAGAACATCACCGTGTCTTAAGAATAAGATCATAGAGGTTAAATCTGAAATCAGGTTCTCAGCTTTAGTAAGACCATTTGATTTTTGGACACTCATGTGAGTAAAAGCGCAGAAACACAAGAGCAGGAAGGTGCCTGATCCTGGGCCATAAAAGCCATCATAAATACTCACAATAAAAGTAATGAGAATACAGCGTATGATGAGTTTATTTTGAGGTATTTCCTCAGAATAATCTTTTAGAGCACGCTTTCTTAAAAGATAGAAAGCTGTAATTGGAAGACCTACTAGAAGCGCAATCTTATAACTGTTACTTGATACCATTAACACAAGATTAGTACCTAAAGCCGCACCTGAGATGGTGAAAATGGCAATGATTGCTGCAATCTTTAGGTTGATGAAGCCTTTGGTGATAAATCTGATGGTGGTGAAGAGTGTACCGAACATTGCTCCAAATTTATTGGTACCTAAAGCTGTATGAGCAGGAAGACCTGCGATGAACATACCTGGAAGCGCAATTAAGGCTCCACCGCCTGCAATTGCATCAACAAAACCTGCTAAAAACATGAAAGGTAATACGATTAGGTATACGTAGATATCAATAGTCATGTCATCCTCCAAAGACGCGACATATTTTAACGCTACTACATCTTGAATTGAACTGCTTTAGAAAAACATGTATGAGAAAGGTTGTCAGAATGCAGTAAGTTATCTTGTAACTAATAAGCGTTACTCAAAATAAAAGCACATCCAAAGATGTGCTTTATTGAATCATCAAAAGGTAAATTCCTTTTTGAAGATAAGCTTTTTTTGATGATAATCTATGTTAGAAGATATTATCTGAACTGATGTTAGAGGTATCGACCTCTGTCTGACCAGAGCCCTGCTCTGAGTTATTATCAGAAGGAACACCTTCACCATTTTCATCAGCAGGAGCAGTGTCACCTGCTTCAGAAATTGAAGTACCACCTGAGATACACCAATCGGTAATACCTGCATTAGTACATTTACCTAAGCCTTCAGGAACAGGTAGGGGAGCTGCCGGCTTTCCTTCTTCGGTAATTTTAATAAATCTTGCCCAAATAGGCAGAGCTGAATAGGCACCACCTTCAGGACCTTGTGTTCTTGACCAGCCTAAATCACGGTCAGTATCAAAGCCCATCCATGAGGTTGCAACTACGTTGCCATTAAAGCCTGAGAACCAGGCATCGTGTACATTGTTGGTAGTACCAGTCTTACCGTGCAGATCGGTTCTACCGGTTGTAGCAGAAGCTCTAGATCCAGTACCCCAGTAAGGACCTGATAGACCTTCACCACCATAGATTACTGATCTCATCATATCAGCTACGATGTAGGCATTCTTATGAGAGAGCACCTGTGTTGCCATATTGTCAGGAACGGTAGTGCCATCCTCATATTCAAGCTTAATACCATTTTTTACAATGTCAGGTGCAGTAGGATCTGCTACCTTTGGATTGTACTGATAAACAATGCCACCGTTTTTAACAATCTTTGATACAAGGTAAGGTTCAATCTTATAACCGCCGTTAGCAAAGGTTGCATAACCTGTAACTAGATCAAGTGGAGTTACCTCAACAGATCCTAAAGCCATAGCTTCAACCTGCTGTGAACGAGGTACATTAAGACCAAACTTTTCTACATGCTCAACTACATTGTGCACACCGATTTGACGGATAAGTCTTATGGAAACAACGTTCTTAGAGCGAGCTAGACCTTCACGTAGTGACATTGGACCGTCATAACGGTTAGGTGAGTTTTTAGGTTCCCACCAAGTACGTGAACCAGGATCCCAGGTTCTAATTGGTTCATCCTGGAAAATAGAGTTGATGTTAATGCCTTTAGCCACAGCTGCTGAGTACAGGAATGGTTTGAAGTTAGAACCGGTCTGACGGGTAGACTGAGTGGTTCTATCAAACTTGCTTTTAGCAAAGTCATAACCGCCAACCATAGCTACGATAGCACCGTTGTACTGATTTAAAGCTACGATTGAAGCTTCAACCTCAGGTACCTGAGCTAACTCAGCTTCATTTTTATCATTGATGCTATAAAAGATAAGATCACCTAATTTAGCAACATCAGATACTTTCTTAGGGGTAGGTCCCTGTCTTTTATCATTGATAAAAGGAGCTGCCCATTTTAGGTTCTGATAGCTTATGGTGATGTCCTGTCCCTTTCTACCGTAGGCCTGTAACAGTCCAGACTTATCATCTAAAGCTGTAACTACAGCAGGGTGGATATAGTGGTAAATATCTTTAGAGTAAAGGTATTTATCCACATCAAACTTATCATCTTTTTCTTTTAAAGCATTGATGTTCTCTTTAGAACCTCTATAGCCATGACGCTTGTCATAGTCATTAACAGCTCTAAAGACAGCTTCGTGAGCTGCTTCCTGGTCTTTAGCTAAAACTGTGGTGTAAATTTCAATACCGTCAGTATAGGCAGAAGGACCAAATCTGTCTAAAGCTAACTGTCTTGCTTTTTCAGCTACATATGGAGCATAAGCTTCAAGTTTGCTTGCATGGAATTCAGCTTTATAAGGCTCAGCATCAGCTTTATCGTACTCATCTTTAGTGATGTAGCCTAAAGAGTACATTCTGTCTAAAACCAAATGACGGCGGTCTTTTGATTTTTCAGGATTAGAAATTGGGTTTAAAGATGAAGGTGCTTTTGGAAGACCTGCAATAGTTGCCATCTGACCTAAGGTTAATTCATCTAAGTTTTTGCCATAGTAAGTTTGAGCAGCTGCTGCTACACCATAAGAGCGGTGACCTAGAGCAATCTTATTTAGGTATAACTCAAAGATCTCATCCTTAGTTAAAACCTGCTCGATTCTCAATGAGATAAAGACTTCTTTAATTTTTCTTTTTAAAGTCTTTTCTCTAGTTAAAAAGAAGTTTCTTGCTACCTGCTGAGTTATGGTACTAGCACCCTGTTTAGCAGAAGCTGAGGTTGCTGCAACAATAGCTGCACGGACGATACCAATAGGATCGATACCGCTGTGATCATAAAAACGTGTATCCTCAATTGCCAAAAAAGCCTGTCTCATCTTTAAAGGGATCTTGTCTAAGGCAACAGGAATTCTCTTGCTCTCGCCAAACTCACCTATGAGTTTGTTATCAGCAGAGTAGATCTTCATAGGAGTTTCAAAGGTAACTTCCTTTAATTGTTCTACATCCGGAAGATCACCTAAGGTCTGATAATACAGGGCAGCACCAGCAACCCCTGATACACCGACACCAAACAAAGCAGCCCAGAAGGCAAATTTAACGTATTTAAAAAGCACAAAAAGCCTCAATGCAAAAAACTGATGGCTCATTTTAGCAAAAATTCGCCAAAATGGCTGTAATTGACTCTTTTTAGAAAAGCCAAAAAATAAGAGCTTTAGTATGAGAATTTAGTACACTCAATTCTCTTTAATAATCGGATTTGAGCTCTTTAGTAAATCAAAATGTTCTCTTTTGTAAAACAACACAAAATGTGCTCACTAATGTACAGCTAAAAGCGAAAATGAGTTAAAATTCATTCAAATAAATTAAAAAAACGGATAGCAGATGACCTTAGAATGTAAAGATAGACTTTTTCTTGTAGGACCTATGGGCTCAGGAAAGAGCAGTATTGGTAAATCACTAGCTTTAGTAACCGAAAGACCTTTTTTAGATATAGATGAGGAAATCGTCAAATATGCAGGTAAAACAATTCCTGCTATTTTTGAGGATGATGGTGAACAAGAGTTTAGAAATATAGAAACTGAGGTTTTAAAACGCTGTCTTAAAGTAGACGCTATTATAGCCACAGGTGGTGGTGTGATTGGCCGTGAGGAAAACCGCAAGCTCTTAAAAGCAAATGGTCTTGTAGTTTACCTGATGGCAGATGTGGATTCTCAATATTTAAGAACTTTAAAAGATAATAACCGTCCAATGATTGCAGTCGATGACAGACGCAAGAGATTAGAAGACATTTTTAAAGTAAGAGATCCTCTATACAGAGAAGCATGTGATTTCATTGTTGATTCAAGCCACAACAATGTACATGACTGCGTAGAACAGATTAAAGCAAAACTAAAGGAATACTCATGGAAACTATAACAGTAGGTTTAGGCCAAAGATCATATCCAATTTATATTGGTACCGACTTAAATTATGGTGAGCTAATTAGAGAGGCTCTACCTAAGGTAACTGATGTAATGGTGGTTACTAATACCACTGTAGGTCCTTTATATTTTGATGAGTTAAAAACTCAGTTAGAAGAGCACGATTTTAATGTCAGTGAGTGTGTTCTAAAAGACGGTGAAGCATATAAGACCGTAGACTCATGG
Source organism: Succinivibrio sp. (assembly GCA_050873645.1). Classification (GTDB taxonomy): domain Bacteria; phylum Pseudomonadota; class Gammaproteobacteria; order Enterobacterales; family Succinivibrionaceae; genus Succinivibrio. Next base: position 8,937 of record JBNMJE010000034.1, read on the forward strand.
TGGCAGATTTTAACAGCTCTCATGGAAAAAGATTTCGGCCGTGATGGTGCTGTAATTGCACTAGGTGGTGGTGTCGTAGGTGATATGGCAGGCTTTGCAGCATCTGCTTATCAAAGAGGCATCCCATTTGTGCAGATCCCTACAACCTTACTTGCTATGGTTGACTCATCTGTAGGTGGCAAGACTGCTATCAATCATCCTTTAGGCAAGAACATGATTGGTGCTTTCTATCAGCCTAAAGCTGTGATTGCTGATTTAGACTGTTTAAAGACCTTACCAGAGCGTGAGTTAACCGCAGGCTTAGGTGAGGTAGTAAAGACCGGTATCATTTATGATGACAAGTTCTTTGAGTTCTTAAAAGAGCATGTATCCAAAGTCTTTACCTATGATTTAGATACCTTATCTCACATCGTAAAGCGTTGCTGTGAGATTAAAGCTTTGGTTGTGTCTCAGGATGAAAAGGAGCACGGCTTACGTGCAATCTTAAATTACGGTCATACCTTCGGTCATGCTATTGAGGCTTATCTAGGCTTTGGTACTTGGTTACACGGTGAGGCTGTAGGTTTAGGTATGGTGATAGCTTCAGCTTTAGCTTTAGACAGAAAGCTTATCACACAGGATGACTTTGATAAGATGTTAGAGTTATGTCAAAGTGCTAAATTACCAACAGTAATTCCTGAGAAGATGTCCGGTAACGATTTTATCGAGCACATGCGTCATGACAAGAAAGTTCGTCATGGTGTAATTCGCTATGTACTGCCTGTACGCATCGGAGAGGTTAAGATCTTCTCAGACGTATCAGATGATGAGGTTAAGGCTCTAATTAGCAGGTTAAAAGCATAGTATGCGCATGCATCATCAAGGTTTCTCAGTCCCTAAGTCATTACTAGACTGCGCACAGGCTATTCATGACAAGTTCTTATATGGTGAGAACTTTGTTATGCTCTCAGGCGATTCTGGCTCTGGCAGAACTAGCTTGTGTGAGCAGGTTGTAAATGAACTTGAGAGCAAGTTTCTAGCAGTCTTTATCCCATGCCAAGATGAGATGACTCAAGAGCAGTTACGTCAATTGTTCTTGCAGCAGATTGCTCCTAATGAAAAATGGGATGACACAGAACCTCTCTATCAGAGCTTTTCAAAACTCTCTATTCCAGTAAGACAGCGCTTTTTAGTGATTGTCGATGATGCTGACAGTGCCATCAGTTCATTCTTTGATGAACTTATTGAGCTTTACGAGCATAATCTTGGAAAAAACAGATTCTCATTTTTAGTTACAGGTCACCCACTATGGGTACAGACTAAAATTGCTGAAAAGACCAGCAATAAGATCTCAATTGAAGAGATCACCATTCCTGCAATTACCATCGATGAAGCTAGCGCTTTGTGCGAGCAGATGTTCGTATTTGCAAGATTAGACAAGGTTTACAAAACAATTCTGCCAAAACTTCCTCATGCTTTAGCATCATGTGAAGGTAATATCAGCAGAGTTATTAAATTAACGGAGACTCTTATGAACGATCCTATTCAAGTAAACGATGATAAGTCATCACAGCCACAGGTAGCACTAGATGTAAAGCCAAATACCAAGTCAGGTAAGAAAAAGCACAGCTCAGCAGCTATTTTCATTTCAATTATCTGTATTGTTATTGTGCTAGCTTGTCTTGTACCTGTCTTTATGGGATCAAACATTGTTGACAGTATCTTTGGTAAAGCTCCTGAGCAAAAGCCTGACAGCGTACAGATTGTTGAATCTGTTCAAAAGAGCGCTCAAAAGAATGGCTCAGATGTTAACAGCTCAACTACAGCTGATGATCCTCTTTCAGTATCAGCAGGAGCTGTAAGTGACATCAATGCAAAAGGCCCTAAGGGTGACGCTTCTAATGCTGTAAACGACGATGGTGGTTTATTACCAGATGTTAACGGTGGTATTGAAGCTGAGACTACTAATGCTCAGACTAAAAAGTCTGTAACCTTAGATGGCAATGCTTTAGATGAAATTGAAAAGAAAGAGGCTGATGACAAATCAGGTAATCCCAGGCAAGGATTGGCAGGATCTGTAAAAACCGATGCTAATAATGCATCTGATGCTGCTAAAGGTGATGACAAATCATCTGTAAATAATTCATCAGCTACTAATTCTGCTGCTACAAACTCATCAACTAATGAGTCAACATCTTCTAAAGAAGAGGCTAATTCTAACGAGCCTGAGGTTTTAAGCCGTGAGAATAATGTTCTTTTCAAAGACAAGATTGCAAAAGAAGATGCTGAAAATGCTAAAGCCTTAGAAGCTCAAAAGAAAGCTTTAGAGCAAAAGGCTTTAGAAGAGGCTGAACTTAAAAAGAAAGCTGATGCTTTAGCTTTAAAAGACAATCCTCAAAAGGATGAAAAAGCTGACAACAAGGCTCAGACTAAGCCTTCTAAAGCTAATGCCAAGACTAATAAAAAGTCATCTAACAGAACCTACACTCGTGCTCGTCCTAGAAGCACTCCAGTACCAGGTTCACATGATGAGCTTTTAAACAAGAACCCTCGTCACTATACCTTACAGGTTTTAGCCGGACGTAATAGAGCTCCTTTATTACAGGCAGCTGACTATGTAGAGGGTAGATACTGGATTTACACCACTGTTCGCAATGGTGCTCCATGGCATGTATTAGTCATGGGTGATTTTTTAACCGCAAAAGAAGCTGTTTCAAGAGCAGCAATTCTGCCTAGCTCTTTAAGAGCACATGGCTCATTTGCTAAGTCTTTTGAAAAAGTACAATCAGAAATGAGAATGCAATAAGTGAATACCAAGAAATTTTTAATCGCAGGTTCAATCCTGTCAGCTGATTTATTAAATCTTGAGAAAGATGTAAAAGAGGCCTTAGACGAAGGTGTAGATGTAATTCATTTTGATGTAATGGATTATCACTTTGTGCCAAATATGACTTTTGGACCTGCTTTCTTAAAGGCTATGAGAAAGAAGTTTCCTGATGCTGTTTTTGATGTTCATTTAATGGTATCTCCTGTAACTGAGAATATCGTTGATGATTATGCAAATGCAGGTGCTAACTGGATCTCTTTCCATCCTGAGGCATGTATTCATACTGAAAGAATGCTGACTCATATTAAAGAGATGGGCATTAAAGCAGGTTTAGCTTTAAACCCAGCTACCCCTCCACAGATGTTAAGATATCTATGGGAGAAATTAGACTTCGTTTTAGTTATGACTGTAAACCCTGGTTTTGGTGGTCAGAAGACTATTAAAGCTACCTTAACTAAAGTTGCTGATGTTAAAAAAATGGCTCACGATGATGGCTATGACATTAGTATCGAGGTTGACGGTGGTGTAAAAGACAGCAATATTGCTGAAATTGCATCATTTGGTGCTGATACCTTTGTAGTAGGTTCTGCTTTCTTTGGCGCATCTGACAAGAAACAGGCTTTAACAGCTTTACACAAGGCTTTAGAGAAGTAATGCCAAAATTAACTAAGTTACCTCAGGCTTTATTGTTCGATCTTGATGGTACTCTTGCTAATACTATTCCACAGTTAGCAAAAGCTGCATCTAAAAGTGCTGTCGCTATTGGTTTGAATTCGCCTTCAGTAGAAACTACTAAAGGCTTTGTAGGCAATGGCGTAAACATGCTTTTAGCTCGTGTGATAGCAGGTCGCTTTGACGTGGAGCTAAAAGATGTAGATGCATCTTTATTAAAGAAAGCAAGAGAAGTCTTCAATGTTGAATACACCAAAGGACTTGATAAAGACTACAACCTCTATGAGGGTGTAAAAGAAGGTCTAGAGTACTTTAAGTCCCGTGGTATTAAGCTTGCTGTTGTAACTAATAAGCCACAGATGTTCGCTCTGCCTTTATTAGGTTATATGGGCATTAAAGACTATTTTGACTTCATCTTAGGTGGTGAGGTCATTGAAAAGCGCAAACCTGATCCTACTCCTCTTTACTATGTATTAGATAAATTACAGGTAAGTAAAGAGAATGCTGTGATGGTAGGTGATTCTAACAATGACATTGAAGCTGGTAATAACGCAGATATGACCACAGTTTTTTTTAGCTATGGTTATAACAGAAAAGATCCTAAAGAATTAAAGTTTGATTATGGCTTTGATTCTTTTAATGAGCTTACAGCTTTAATTAAGAGTCTGAACTAACTATCAGTGAGTTGAGCTTAGTCTTAGTTTGTCTTATTAAGATTAAGCTTTAGTCATCAAAAAGGGGGCGTATGCCCCCTTTATAATTCTAAGGTAGCTATATCTAGCTACCTTACAAAACACCAATCAAAAACAGCTATCAAAATCACCTATTAAAAGCTATCTGTCAAACTCTAAAGGCATTGCAACAGGAGCATCAACTAATACTCCATTTTCAACGCATAAACTGCCGTTGACGATAGTATGAACTACAGATGAAGCAAATGAAGTACCTTCAAAAGGTGACCACTTGCACTTTGATGCAATCAGATCTTTGGTTACTAAAGTTCTCTTATTAGGATCGATGATTGCAAGATCAGCATAGTAACCTTCAGCAATACGACCTCTGTTCTTAATATGGAAACGGGCAGCTACATTCTCTGAGGTTACCTTACAGATAGTCTCTAAGGTAATTTCTTTTCTCTTCCATAAATCTAAAAGTGCTAATAAAGAGAACTGTACTGATGGCATGCCTGAGGCACACTTAAAGTAAGGACCAGTCTTTACAGCTAACTCATGAGGCGCATGATCAGTACCTACGGTAGTTAAGATGCCGTTTTCTACAGCCTGTACGATTGCAAGTCTGTCCTGCTCAGTTTTAACTGCTGGATTACACTTTAAGAAGCCTTGCTTTGCTTCATAGTCAGACTCAGAGAAATACAAGTGAGGAATACAAGCTTCGCCTGAAATCTGTCTAGTTACAACATTGCCAAATTTAAGCTCATTTAACATCAGCACTTCTTCTTTGGTGGAGATGTGCATGATGTGAATTCTAGCACCTGTCTCTTTAGCAATTTCAATAGCAAGTGCGGTTGACTTAATGCAACAGTCACGGTTACGAATGATAGGGTGCATAGAGAATGGAGCATTGTCTCCATAATGCTCTTTAGCAATCTTTTCATTCTTTAAAATGGTAGCAGTATCTTCACAGTGAAGCGCAATGATGGTTCTTGCACTTTCAAAAATAGGCATCAGCTTTTCATATTTATCTACTAATAAATTACCAGTAGATGAACCCATGAATACTTTGATACCGGCAATCTCTTTTACAGGAGCCTTTTTAATCTCCTCTAAATTGTCATCATTAGCACCTAAATAAAAGCCGTAGTTTGCAACAGAGTCTTTAGATGCAATTGCTTTTTTAGCATTTAAAAGCTCCATAGTGCAGGTAGATGGATTGTTGTTTGGCATATCTAAATAGGAGGTAACACCACCTAATAAAGCAGCTCGTGACTCTGAGAAGATGGTAGCTTTTTGCTCCATACCAGGCTGTCTGAAATGTACATGCTCATCAATAAGACCTGGTAGCACTACATATTCATGACAATCAATAACTTTGGCATCATCACAGCTAATATCTCTATCAATTTTTGTGATGATTTTGTCCTCTATCAGAAGATCGTTGCGTATAATACGTTCAGGAGTAACAAGTACTGCGTTTTTTAGAAGAAGCTTTGACATCTTTAGTTTGCTCCGCAATTTTAAACTTTAAATATTTTAGCTTAATTTGGATCGTCACATATGAACGAAAATGATAATTTGTTTGCACCTAGATTCACAATTAAAGATGTAACCATTCATAAAAAAGAAAGAATTTTTAAAAGATATTTTGCTATTGACAGATATTTAGTGTCATACAAGAGATTTGACGGTACTGAGTCAAAGATTGTGGACAGAGAGATCTTTGAGCGCGATGCTAATGCTGTAGCAGTTCTAGCCTGGGATAAAAAGACTGATGAGATTGCGCTAATTGAGCAGTTCAGACCAGGTGCTTTAAATGATGAGAAGAGCCCTTGGTTAATCGAGATTGTAGCAGGCATTATTGATCCTGGTGAGACCAGAGTACAGGCTGCAATTCGTGAGGTTAAAGAGGAGATTGGTCTTACTTTAACTGAAAAGCAGTTACATTATGTAACCTCTGATTACCCAACTCCAGGTGGAGCATCAGAGTTAGTAACTCTATATATTGCTGATGCTGATCTTTCTAATCTTGAGAAGCACGGCGGTCTTGATGTAGAGAATGAGGATATCCGTGTCTTTAAGGCAAGCCTTAAGGATGCTTATGAGAACGTCAAGAACGGACGTATTCATAACTCTGTTGCAATCATTGCAATTCAGCACTTACTGCTCGAAAAAGAAGCAATACTAAAAGCGTTTACAAAATAATGCTTGCACCGTCACAAATTTGATAATTTATTATCCATAAAAGTGGACCTTTCTATAAAATTGCCAGACTAAATTCTTATTTTTTAAGAAAAAGAATGTCTGGCTTTCTTTTTTCTGTGCATTTATACCAAATTTGCAAAATGCGTAGTCTGTAAAGTTATTTTTAAGACATTTTTTCTACAATTCATAGCATCTAAATGCTATTCATTTGGATTTATTAAAAAGAAATTAATTTACACCTTATGAAATTTTAATAGGCTTATAACGGATAAAAAATGGCCCCTAGATATATCACTCCGGCTTCCCTAGATGGTACTGTGAGAGTCTTACAGTTAACAGATTGCCATCTATTTGCAGACGAGAGTAAAGATCTGCTCGGAGTAAACACTTCAGAGAGTTTTAAGGCAGTAGTTGAAGCTGTGCGTGCACAGAACTTTGACTATGATTTTATTGCCTTTACAGGTGATATTTCGCAGGATTATTCTGCTACCTCATATCAGCATTTTGCCAACATCATTTCAGTGCTAGAAAAACCAGTGTTTTTCTTACCAGGAAATCATGATGATGGTCCTTTGATGTATCGCATCTTTGAAAGACTGGGCGTACAAATTGCCAAAAATGTAATTACCCCTAAGTGGCAGTTCGTTTTCTTAAATTCTGAGGTTTATGCTGTACCTCATGGTTGGATCCAGCGTAAACAATTAGAATATGCAGCTTTCTGTTCACGCCGTTCACCATCACAGCATATGGCAATATTAGTTCACCATATGCCTCTTTTGGTAAACTCAGCTTGGCTTGATACCCAGACTATGCATAATCTTGATGAATTTAATACTTATATTCACAGAATCAATGATGTTCGGTGTGTAGTAACTGGTCATATTCATCAGGAATTTGATACTGTAGAGCGTGGTATTCGCTATATTGCAACACCATCAACCTCAATTCAGTTCACCCCAAGATCAAATGACTTTGCTTTAGATCTCTTAGCTCCAGGCTGGCGTTATCTTGCCTTTAAACCTGATGGCTCTATCGATACTAAGGTTTATCGTCTCAATAACAACAACTTTATTCCAAATTTGGATGTTGATGGTTATTAACTACTACTGATAACCTTCCTTAGTAGCTACCTCTGTTAGCTGTCACAGTCAGCTATCAAGTGTTTTTAGATATCTCTTTAACATACAGCACACAAAGTATGGAAAAGAGATAATGTCATTGCTCTTGCCTATATTGCAATTACCAAACTTAATGCCTCGTTTTATTTGAGGATAATCAGCACTTTGAATTAGCGTTATAAGTGAGCGCGATCTTTTATTGTCAGAATTGGCTTTTATAGGTATTAGTTCATCCCTAGTTCTTACAAAGAAATCCTCTTCTAAGGTGGAGTTATCCTTTTTAAAGTAATAAAGATAGAAGCTTTGCTTAACTAAGGCATCAGCAACTAAATTCTCGTACACAGCACCTTTGTAAACTCCAAGATTTTTATTCTCACGAAGATCATCAGATGCTTCTTCATCTAGGCTTGCAACAAGAAGTCCGGTGTCTGCAAAGTAAAGTTTAAATTTGTTGTTATCTACATTACCTTTTAAAGGCAACTCAGGAAAGTTCAAACAATCACATTTGTTGATAACACCTGCGTCTTTTAGCCATTCAACACAACCAAAATAATCTTTAGATCGTGCTTTTGGTGAAATCTTTGTATATTGGAATTTTTTAAACTCTTTAGCAAGTTGCGCAGGAATACTTCTATAGACTTCTAAGATCTTTTTCTGTTCAACGCCTGTTGAGTACTTTTTTACATCCTCTTTATAGTCAAGAAGAAGTTGCTTTTGAATTTGCAGTGCTTTAGAGAAGTTGTTACTCTCAAGATAAGCTTTAATTACGGCAGGCATTCCACCAAGTACTGAAAAGTCTAAAAATAATCCACGGAAGATCTCAAACTCATTTTCAGTAAAAGGTTCAAGTTTTTGCATATGTAAAAGTAATGAATCAATTTGAGACTGAGAATAGCCTTTAGCTAATAAGAACTCCTCAAAATCAAAAGAATGCATTTCATAGTCAGTTTTGTAACCGACGCTATTACTGTTAATGGTCTTATAGTTAATTCCAAGCATTGAGCCTGAGCAAATTACATCGTATTTGCCATCAAGTTTGAAACTTTTTAAGGTGGTGGCAATGTCAGGATTTTCTTGGATTTCATCGAAGATGATGAGAGTTTTATGTGCTACAAAGTTAAGCTTAGGATCAACTAATGAGATGTTCTTAATTACTGATCCTGCGTCATAACCATCAGCTGTGATTTTAAGAAACTTCTTTTGCAGTGCAAAGTTTATATAGATCACGTTCTCATAGTTGTTTGATGCAAAATGCAGAATAGACTCAGTCTTACCTATTTGACGAGCGCCTTTAACAATTAAAGGTAGATGGTCAGGATCTTTTTTCCATTCAGTTAGGAATGTATCTATCTTGCGTGTGTAGTACATAACCTTATCCTACTTTTTCTGTTCTCTTAAAGGTTTGTTCTTGCTTTGAGTTTAACTCAATATAGTAAATTTAGCACATTTTATGAGGCAATTTTTAATATAAAAACACATTTTATGAGGTAAATATTTTAATATAAGATCATTTTATGAGCCAAATATTAGTGTTTAATTACATTTTATGAGGCAAAACCTAAACTAGGTGATCATTTTATGAAAATGCTTTTGCCATTAGTTTTAAGATACAAGCCCAAAGATTTGTACTTTTAACATAGATCTTTTGAGCCTACACGAATATCATTTACCTAAGTAAGATTACGAACTCAATACATGAATACAGTGTTAGAAGGCAAAGCTTGCTTTGTAAACTACACCTAAAAACAAACTAGCTCAGATAACGCTGTTTTATAAGGAAGACAAAATGATCATCGCATACATACATGGTTTTTGTTCAAGCTCTAAAGCTAAGAAGGCTCAAATCATGAAAGCAGAGCTTGAGAAAAATTACAAAGACATTAAGTTTGTCTCATTAGATTTTTCAGATAACTTTAAAGTTGCTATGGAAGAACTAAATGAGCAAATACAGGCTCTTTTAAAAGAAGATCCTAAAGTATGTCTTGCTGCAAGCTCATTAGGTGGTTTTATGGCTATGCTTTTGAGCATCAAGTATGACCTAAAAGTAGCTCTGATAAATCCATGTCTGTATCCATGTAAATTTGTAAGAGACAACAATTATGTAGGTACTACCTTAAAGAACTTTGATACAGGCCATGAGTTTAAGATTGAAGAGAGTGATCTTGAGTATCTTGAAAGTCAGGAAGCTCTTTTACCAAAATTCAATCTTAAAAATGCCAGTGTTTTCCTGCAGGCAGGGGATGAGGTTTTAGATTATACCTATGCTTTAAAATTCTTTATGCGTGGTGGTGTAGGCGGCTTCTCTTTAAAAGATGGCGGCTCCCACGGCTATGACGATTTTGAAGATGAAGTAGGTAAGATTGTTGAGTTCTTTAAAAAGGACTGACAGTTGAATGTAGCTCTTTAAAGTTCTTTAACCTTAAGAACTTTAAAAGACGCACTTGTGTAAAAACACGATTTTTTACACAAGTTCTTACAATCTAAATTTATCCTAAGTCTTTTTGTGGATAATAAAATATAGAACTAAAACATAAGAACTGTTGATGCTTGTTAAAGGTATATGTTTGTTAAAGAAAGCGCTTTATAACAGGCAAATTTCATCAAATAACAGTTTTAGTAAAACAAGCGAAGCTTGTTTTTAGAGAATTAAATCA
>JBNMJE010000035.1:0-18559 GCA_050873645.1 Succinivibrio sp.
AGCAATGCTAGAGTTGAGTCTATAAACAACAAGATTAAGTTGTTTTTACGTAAAGCTTATGGCTTTAGAAACATCCAAAATATGCTCGATATGATCTTACTTGGATGTTCTAAAATTATAATTCCACTTCCTAATCGAGGTAGTAAAGGGCTGAAAGTAGCTTAGATTAAGGCTCTAACGTGTTCTACTTTCATTTATTTACCCATAAATATCCACGAAGAGCCAAAATTGAATGGATATTTAAAGAATAGAGGCAGGAGATTATCTCCTGGAAAAAATATGACAGCAAAGAAAACCTTAGTTATTGTTGATCACCCTACATATGACCAGTCTAATGCTAATCGTCGTCTAGTAGAGGAAATGCGTAAGTATCCTGATGATATCTTAATTCACAATTTACAGAGTGCGTATCCTACAGGAACTATTGATGTTGCCAAAGAGCATTGCCTAGTAGACAACACTGACTCTATCATATTCCAATTCCCTTTATACTGGTTTACTTGCCCTCCAAAGACAAAAGAGTGGTTTGATAAAGTATTAACAGCTGGTTGGGCTTTTGCAGGTACATATCATCTTGAAGGTAAAAAAGTTGGTATTGCTGTAACTTGCGGTAGCGAAGAGACTGATTACACTGCACAAGGTGTTCATCACCGCTCTGTTGAGGATTATTTAGTTTCAATGCAGAAAGCTTTTGAAATGTGTAAAGCAAACTATATCGGTATGTTTGCAATATATGGAATTAAAAACAACGATAAAGAGACAGCTGAAAGAATCGCTTTGAAAGCTAAAGAGTACATTGAATTTATTAAGTCAGTTAAGGCTTAATTACCCTGACCTTCCATAAAATCTACTAGCCTTGAAAAAGGCTAATAGATCATGTTTAGTAGAGCAGTTTATCTAGCTGCTCTAATGTTTTATTTAATGCTCCACGACCTTGTTGCTGAATATCTAGAGCTTTAATTCCAGTCTTCTTAAGTAACTCTTTGTCTGAAAGCAGTTTTACAATGTATTTTGAAAGCTTATCACTGTCTTCAGCTAGATAGGCTCCGCCACACTCAATAAGCTTATCAAACTGCTCTGTAAAGTTGTGATAATCAGGTCCAGTTAAGATAGGTAATGAGAAGAATGCCGGTTCCAATGGATTGTGACCACCAATACTTACGAAACTGCCTCCCATAAGTACTAAATCACATAGACCAAAGTAAGTTTCAATTTCGCCTATGGTGTCACCAATCAAAATATCACCAGTAAAGTCGGTAATGCTCTTTAAAGAGCTCTTTCTTACGTAAGAAATACCTAATTTATCTAAATACTCGCAAGATAAAGTTCCAGCTGTTTGGTGTCTTGGAACTAATACAAGTTTCAAATTTTTAATTGTATCTTTTGCTTTAACATAACCATCGATGACAGCTTTTTCTTCACCATCATGGGTACTAATAGCACCAAACACACAATCGCCTAATAATTGAGTTTTAAGAGCCCTAGCATCATTAAACATGTTTTCTCTAGGCTTTAAATCATATTTAATGTTGCCAGTAACCATGACACTTTGCTTTGGAACTCCAATCCTAATGAATCGCTCTTTATCTGCTTCTGTAATGCACATTACTTTTGAGAGATTTGATGAGATAAGCTCTTCTACAAGTGTTTTGTGCTTTAAGTAACTTACACAGTTCTTCTCTTGCATTCTGGCGTTGACAATAGAGATCTTACAACCATGCTTTTTAGCAAGTCCCAACATATTAGGCCAGAGCTCCGTATCGATGATAATAAGAGCTTTTGGGTTAAATGCATTTAAAAAGCCTGATACAGCCAAAGGAGAATCTAAAGGTGAAAATTCAACCTTCACCCCTTTTAAGGATTTGGCTGCATTTAAGCCTGTGGTTGTCATGGTAGTTAAAACAATGTTTTCTTGAGGATGCTGTTTTTGAAACTCAAGTACTAAAGGCTTTATCGCATTTATTTCACCAACAGATGCTCCATGAAACCATACACAACTGTCTAATCTGTCTTTGTAACAACCTAGAAGCTCAAAGATCCTTTTTCCATAAGGAGGATCGTTTCTCTTTTTATAGGCAAGAAAGCCTGCTCCTAAAGGTGCTACTAGAGTGGTGAGCGTTTTGTATGTCAATAAAGCTAATCTTGAAGACAAATGCATGTTTGAACCTTAGATCTTTACTAGAGAATTGAGCTTTTCAATTACAGTTTCTGGTTTAATACCTTTTAGACAAGCATAAGTACCATATTTACAGGTTCTTTCAAAGCAAGGATGACATTTCTCGTCTGATTCTATGCAAATAGCTTTATCTGATAATGGAGGAGTGTAGTTTGTAGAGGTAGAGCCGAAAATACAAACTTGAGGAATATCAGCTGCAGCTACAGTATGCATTAGTCCTGAGTCATTGCATACAGCAGCAGTGCATTGACCTACGATATCTAAAGCTTCAGTTAAATTGGTTTTGCCTGCAATGTTGATAAAGTACTGTTTAGATTCGTCCTTTAGGTTATTGAAGATAGCTTCAACTGTAGGTATATCTTTTGTAGAACCTAAACCTACAACCATGCCACCCTTGCTAATCCAGTAGTCAGAAACTTTAGCAAAGTACTCAACAGGCCATAATTTAGCAGGACCGTAGTTTGCACCACAGCCTAAAACCAAAGCTTTACGTGAGAAGTCTAGATTTAATTCTTTAGCTCTGCTTTCATCGAGCTTTTTAACGACTAACTTTGGATAATCAAACTTTGGCAGATCGGATGACTTTTTAACTTTCTCTTTGTCAAAAGCAAGGGCTACATAACGCTCTACCATATAAGGGAAATCATTCTTATTAGTACGCATATTGTTCAAGATAAAGTATCTTGATTCGCCTTTAAATCCTCTTCTGTCAGGGATCTTTGCAAATAAAGCAATTAGTCCGGACTTTAATGAATTAGGTAGAACCATCACACAGTCATAGTGACCTTCTCTTAATTTTTTACCTTCTTCATAGCGTTTTTTTAGGTCAAAAGCTCCATGACCAAAAGGATTGATTAACTTATGATCAATCTCTTCCATTCTGTCCAAAATAGGCATGGTGTATTTAGGAGCATATACATCAATTGAACAGTTAGGATCGAGCTTCTTTAGCATCTTTAATAGGCTCTGTGACATGATGAGATCACCTAGCCAAGAAGGAGAAATGATAAGGTATCTTTTTGAAACTGTGTCTGTCATAACTTCTTATCTATTGTCTAATACATAATCTTTTGTCTTATGACCTAGTTTTGGATTGATTCTCTTCAAATAAGTCTTACAAAAAGAGTGCGTTTATGATGATTTATCTTTATTAGATATTATAATTGAGAAATCAAAGTCAACTAAGGAAATTAACATGATTATTGTAACAGGTGGTTGCGGTTTTATCGGTTCTAATATCGTAAAACATTTAAATGACAGAGGTATCAAAGACATTTTAGTTGTTGATAACCTCACAAATGGTCACAAGTTCATCAATCTAACTGATCTTGATATTGCAGATTACATGGATAAAGAAGATTTTCTGCAGTTGGTTTTAGATGAAAAGAAGTTCGATGCAAAATATGGTTGCAAGAACATCGAAGCTATCTTCCATGAAGGTGCTTGCTCTTCTACAACAGAGTGGGACGGTAAGTACATCATGAAGAATAACTATGAATACACTGTTAACCTGTTTGAGTTTGCTGTAGCTCATAGAATTCCTTTCTTCTTTGCATCATCAGCATCAACCTATGGTGATGGTAATGTTTACGTTGAAGACAGAGAGAACGAAGGTCCTCTAAATGTATATGGTTATTCAAAGTTCTTATTTGATGAGTATGTAAGAAGACGTCTTCCAAATCTTAAGTCACAGGTTGTAGGTTTAAGATATTTCAACGTTTATGGTCCAAGAGAAGGTCATAAAGGTACCATGGCTTCTGTAGCATTCCATTTAAATAATCAGATGCTAAGAGGTGAGAATCCAAAGTTATTTGAAGGCACCGATGGCTATGAGAATGGTGGTCAGATGCGTGACTTCGTTTACGTAGGCGATGTAGCAGAAGTTAACCTATGGTTCTTCGAGCATAAAGGTCCATCAGGAATTTATAACTGCGGTACAGGTCGTGCAGAGCCTTTCTTAAATATTGCAAAAGCAGTAATTAAGCACTTTGGTAGAGGTGAAGTTGAGTTCATCCCATTCCCAGAGCACTTAAAAGGTCACTATCAGTGCTTTACACAGGCTGATTTAACACAGTTACGCAACGCAGGTTGTGATGTTGAGTTTAAGACTGTAGCTCAGGGCGTTGCAGAGTACCTCAAATGGCTCAATTCGAAATAGTTGACGACTTTACCTATGAAGTATGCCTTCTCCCTAAAGAGAAGGCTTTAGGCTTTGTAGATTATTTAGCATCAATAGGTATCAAGGCTAAAGCTAAAGAGAGTATGACTGGTCGTTGTACTGTCTATGTGACCAACAGCCTTGATATGAGCAGAGCTAAAAGAGAAGTCTTAAGATACGCGAATTCTCCTTTCGATTCAAAATACACTAAAGCATCTTGGGATCAGGGCAAGACTATCAACAGAGAAAAGCAACTAAGGACAGGTATGTTGTTTCCTCTGTCTTTTGATCTATCTTCAATTACAACCATTGTTGAGCTAATCTGTATTGCTGTCTATGGTCTGTCATTGTTTGATGAATCTTTAGTTATTCAGTATTTAGCTTTGAGTAAATCTGAAGTATTTAGCAGTATTCAGGATTACTACAAACTTATAACTCCTACTTTTGTTCATTTCTCCTTTATGCATATTGCTTTCAACTTAGTTATGTTCGAAGCAATGGCAAGACCTATAGAAAGAACCTTTGGAAAAGTTAAATTCTTTTCTCTCTTTATCAGTGTAGCTTTATTGTCTAATGTAACTCAGTATTGCTTTATGACTGATCTAAATGGTTATTTTGGTGGTTTGTCAGGAGTTGTTTACGGAGTTATAGGTTATTCAGGAGTACTCTCAAGACGTAAAGATTTGCCTCCATCATTTAATATTCCACCTGGCTTACTTACAGTAAGCGTGATCTTTATTTTTATAAGTTTCTTTTTGGGCGGAATTGCCAACCTGTGCCATATTGGTGGATTAGTAGTTGGTATGTTGTGGGGTTTTTATGATTACAAGAAGCTAAAACTCTAGCTTTTCTTAAGTCTTTATATCTCTTTACACATATAAAAATGCCACCTCATAGTTAATTCTAGAGGTGGCATATTGTTAGCTTAAAACTAGATTTGATTAGTCAGCTAACTTAACGATTGACTTACCAGTCATCTCTGCAGGAACGTCGATGCCCTTTAGATATAACATGGTAGGAGCGATGTCAGATAGACGACCATCGGTACGCATTGTTGCCTTTCTGCCGTAGTAGATGAAAGGAACAGGTAAGTTGGTGTGAGCTGTGTAAGGAACACCAGTTTGTAGATCCTTCATTCTCTCACAGTTACCGTGGTCAGCAGTGATTAAGCACTCACCATCAACCTTCTTTAATGACTCGATTACACGGCCAATGCAGTGGTCAACAGCTTCACAAGCCTTAACTGCAGCTTCAAATACGCCGGTATGACCAACCATATCACCGTTAGGGTAGTTGCAGATGATCATGTCATATTTGCCTGACTCAATAGCAGCACATAACTTGTCGGTTAACTCAGTTGAGCTCATCTCTGGCTGTAAGTCATAGGTTGCAACCTTAGGACTCTGGATAAGAATTCTGTCTTCGCCTGGGAACTGGGTCTCAACACCACCGTTGAAGAAGAAGGTTACGTGAGCATACTTCTCAGTCTCAGAAATACGTAACTGAGTCATACCCTTCTTTGATAACCACTCACCTAAGGTGTTAACTAAATCCTCTGGTGGGTAAGCACAATCAGTCTTAATGTCAGCTGCGTACTGAGTTAACATTACGAAGCTTGCTAACTTAGGCTTAACTTCACGCTCAAAGCCAGTGAAGTCAGCGTCTGAATTTACGAATGAACGGGTGATCTGACGAGCGCGGTCAGCACGGAAGTTCATGAAGATTAATGAATCGCCGTCCTGTAAAGGTGCTTTCTCACCAATTACAGATGCCTTTACGAACTCATCGTTCTCATCACGAGCATAAGCTGCGTCTAAAGCTTCATCAGCTGTAGCAAATGGAGCAAACTGGCTCTTTGCCTGAGTTAATAAGTCATAAGCCTGCTGTACACGATCCCAACGGTTATCACGGTCCATTGCATAGTAACGTCCTACCATTGTTGCGATGCGACCTACACCAGCCTCTTTGAATGCATTCTCGATTACCTTGATGTATTCATGAGCTGAACGAGGAGCTACGTCACGACCATCTGTGAATGCATGGAAGTAAACTTTCTTGGCACCACGCTGTGCTGCAAGTTTAATCATTGCAACAATGTGGTCCTGATGAGAGTGAACACCACCTGGTGACATTAAACCCATGATGTGAACTGCTTTATCAGCCTTAACAGCAGCATCAACAGCCTTGCATAAGGTTTCGTTCTTGAAGAAGTCGCCATCTTCAATTGCTTTACCAATTCTGGTTAATTCCTGATAAACAATACGACCTGCACCAATGTTGGTGTGACCTACTTCAGAGTTACCCATCTGACCTGCAGGAAGACCTACATCAATACCAGAAGCCTGAATGTCAGTGTGTGCATAGTGTGCCTCAAGGCTGTCTAGATTAGGAGTCTTTGCAGCTGCTACAGCGTTAAAGTCTTTGATAGGATTGTCTCCCCAACCATCCATGATAATTAGGGCTAAAGGTTTCTTT
This sequence comes from Succinivibrio sp., assembly GCA_050873645.1. Taxonomy (GTDB): domain Bacteria; phylum Pseudomonadota; class Gammaproteobacteria; order Enterobacterales; family Succinivibrionaceae; genus Succinivibrio. Next base: position 6,810 of record JBNMJE010000035.1, read on the forward strand.
TTTGTCATACTTGTTGTACTCATCAAAAAAATAAAAAAAATAACTAGCATTATTTTACAGTTTTTTTGTAACGTTTTAATGAGTTTTTAAAGCATTTTTATCAATTAGATAAAAATAGTTAGTTATAGCTAACTTGTATATGGCAAATATATTTATCGATTGTTCAGTGCAAAATTGAATGTAGTGTAGATATAAATGGCGTTTTGTCTGAAATTATTACATTTATATTCGTCCTAAATTGCCCTTTTAGATCATCAAAGATCGCATCAAACCTAGCAAATGTGACCTTAGATGTTTTTGTGATTGCCTTTGTTATGTTAGAATTCGTCATTAAACATTTTTGACAAAGATTTTTGACAACAAGAGGTGTCATTGTGGGTGATTTATTTTCATCTGACAATTTAGAGCAATATATTGAATTTGCTAGTCGCCATCAGATCATGGTGTTAGTTTTTATAGCTCTATTTTGTGCTCTAATTTACACTCAAGTACGCATCATGATTGCTAGAGTTAAGAAGTTAGGTTCAAATGCAGCAACTGTAATGGTAAACCGTGAAAATGGTGTTTATGTTGATGTAAGAGCAAACAATCTGTTCTCTCAGGGACATATTGCAGGCTCAGTAAACATTACTTTACAAGATATCAAATCAGGAAAACTCAATAGAATCGATAGCTACAAGGACAGACCAGTTATTCTTGTAGGTAAAGATAAGATGGATTCAGATTGTTTTAACGGAGCTGTTTCATTGAAAAAACAGGGTTACACCAAGGTGTTCACATTAGATGGTGGCATTACCCAGTGGTCAATGGACAATTTACCTCTGTCTAACAAAAATTAATTTAATCATAAGGAAATATAAAAATGTCTGACAACGCAAACGCACAAAATCAAAACACAGATCAGCCTGCATTCGATATCGTAAGAATCTATGCTAAAGATTGCTCATTAGAGACTCCTAATGTTCCAGGCGTATTTACTAAAGAATGGAAGCCTGAAATCAAGATTGATTTTGATGCAAAGACTCAGAATATCGCTGAAGACAACTACGAAGTTGATTTAAGAGTTACCGTAACCTGCACTTTAGATAAAGAAACAGCTTTTATCTGTGAAGTTCACCAGGCTGGTATCTTCTTAGTACACAAGGTTGATAAGGATACAGCTGAGTACTTATTAAACGGTGTTGCTCCTAATATCCTATTCCCATATGCAAGAGAGCACATCTCTGCATTAATCAACAGAGCATCATTCCCTCCATTAAATCTACGTCCATTAAACTTTGAAGCTATGTTCAGAGCTCACAAGGCTGAAGAAGCTGCTAAAGCTCAGCAGTCTGACGTAGCAAATGGCGAAGCTAAGAACGAGGCTCCACAGGCTTAGTTGAGCGAACTATGTCTGAATATTCCTGTTCTTTAAGTGTGATTGGTGCCGGTTCATACGGCACCTCTCTAGCTCAATCTACAGCATCAAAAGGTTTACCTGTGATGCTGTGGTGTCGTAATCCTGTTAATGCACAAAAAATGCAACAGGAGCGTGTCAATGAGAAGTACCTTCCAAGTATTAAATTCAAAGATACTTTAACTGTATCTAGTTCATTAGAAGAAGTGGTTAGAGCTTCTAAAAATGTTCTAGTTGTAGTTCCTTCTCACACCTTTGCTGATGTCTTAACTGCAATTAAACCATTCTTACAGCCAGATCAGAGAATTGCATGGGCTACTAAAGGCTTAGATAAAGCCTCAGGTAGATTGCTAAGTGATGTTGCTAAAGAAATTTTAGGTTCATCAACACCTATGGCAGCTCTGTCAGGTCCAACCTTTGCTATAGAACTTGCTAAAGGTCTTCCTACTGCAATTGCTATGGCTGGAACCGATGAGCAGTTCATCAAAGAATTCTCAGAGCTGATGCATACTAAGACTTTCAGAATTTATGGAAGTGACGATCTTTTAGGTCTTCAATTAGGTGGCGCTATTAAGAACGTTATTGCAATCGGATCTGGTCTTTCTGATGGTCTGGGCTATGGTGCCAATGCAAGAACTGCACTTATTACTCGTGGTTTAGTTGAAATGACAAGATTTGGTGTAGCTTTTGGCGCTACTCCTAAGTCTTTTATGGGATTGTCAGGATTGGGTGATCTTATTCTTACATGTACTGATAATCAGTCTCGTAACCGTCGCTTTGGCTTTTATTTAGGTCAAGGACTTTCTTGCCAGGAAGCTTTAGACAAGATTGGACAGGTAGTTGAAGGTTACACCATGAGTGCTGTTGTAAAGGGGCTTTGCGATAAGCTCTCTGTACAGATGCCTATTTGTACTGAAGTTTATAATGTACTTTATAAAGGAAAGTCTGGACGCGAAGCTGCGATGTCTTTATTGAGTCGAGAACAGAAATCTGAATAGCTTATTCTCTTAGGAGAATAAAAAAACGGATCGGCGTCTATGTAGTAAATAGGGTGATCCGTTTTTTATTGTTAATAACTGTTAACCGTAAGTCTTATCAGTTACTTCGTGAGCTGTAACGTCAACAACATCTTTAATCATGCCCGGGAAAGCCTGATTTAACTGAGTCTGGATGCCTTCCTTTAAGGTTACGCCAACCATTGAGCATCCTAAGCAACCACCGGTGAACTTAACCTTAACAATACCGTCATCAGTTACGTCAACTAACTCGACTGCACCACCGTGAGCTGCTAATGAAGGGCTTACAGTTGAATCGATAAACTTCTTTAAGCGATCAAATAAGCTAGCATCAGCTGGTAAATCCTGCTTGTTTAAATTAGGAGCATGGAATGTTAACAGGTCTTCACCCTGATCATTCTTAGTTAAATCAATAACAGAATCATCTAAGTATTCTGAAACAGAGCTGTCGATTACAATCTCAAATCCTTTCATCTGAAAGTGTTCATCATTTGAGGTGATGTACTCTTTTGGACAATATAAAATTCCGCACTGTACGCCAGGAGTGCCTACATTTGTTGCAGTAAGACGAATTGCTAAACCTTCCATCTTCTGCTTATTGATGATGTTTAAAAAATACTCTTGAGCTTTATCACTTACACTAATTTTACTCATAGGAACCTTTAAATCTGTGCCGAAATTTTCCATTCGGTCTTTTGTTAATCGAAAATCAATTGTGATTAATTGTATATGATTTTTGACTTTTTTCAGCTTTACAGAAAATAAATAAAAAAAATTTTCAAAGTTGATAATAATTGATCGATTTATTTTTTAAAAAATATGCACAAATTTTCAAATTACGGTAAAATCACAGAGGTAACTATAGAAACCTGAGTCTCACTCAGATAACACGTGGAGAAAAAAATGAGCTTATTTGAAGAGCTTGATTTAGCTAAGTATGGTATCAGCGGTGCAGCTGAGATCGTTCACAACCCATCATATGAGACCTTATTCGCAGAAGAGACCAAAGCTGGTCTAGAAGGCTACGATAAGGGCTTCCAGACTGAGATGGGTGCTGTAGATGTAATGACTGGTGTTTATACTGGTCGTTCTCCTAAGGATAAGTTCATCGTTAAGGATGACACCTCAAAGGATACTTTCTGGTGGACAACCGACGAGTTCAAGAATGATAACAAGCCTCTATCAACAGAGTCTTGGAATGAGTTAAAGAAATTAGCAGGCAAAGAGCTATCAAACAAGAAGTTATATGTTGTTGATGGTTTCTGCGGTGCTAACGCTAACACCCGTATGGCAATTCGTTTCGTTGTTGAGGTTGCATGGCAGGCTCACTTCGTAACCAATATGTTCATCCGTCCTTCAGCTGAAGAGTTAAAGAACTTCAAGCCTGATTTCGTAGTTTTAAATGCTTCAAAGGCAAAAGTTGAGAACTACAAAGAGTTAGGTTTAAATTCAGAGACTGCAGTTGTATTCAACTTAACTGAGCGTATGCAGTTAATTCTGAACACCTGGTACGGTGGTGAGATGAAGAAGGGTATGTTCTCAATGATGAACTACTTCTTACCATTAAAGGGCATCGCTGCAATGCACTGCTCTGCAAATACCGATAAGGAAGGCAAGAACACCGCTATCTTCTTCGGTCTATCAGGTACTGGTAAGACCACCCTTTCAACAGATCCAAAGCGCTTATTAATCGGTGATGATGAGCACGGTTGGGATGATGAAGGCGTATTCAACTTCGAAGGTGGTTGCTATGCTAAGGTAATCAACCTATCAAAGGAAAACGAGCCTGATATTTGGGCTGCTATCAAGCGTGACGCTCTATTAGAGAACGTAACTGTTGATGCTAACGGTAAGATCGATTTTGCTGATAAGTCAGTAACCGAGAACACCCGTGTTTCATACCCAATTTACCACATCAAGAACATCGTAAAGCCAATTTCAAAGGGTCCTGCTGCTAAGCGCGTAATCTTCTTATCAGCTGATGCTTTCGGTGTATTACCTCCAGTATCAATCCTAGATAAAGAGCAGACTCAGTACTACTTCTTATCAGGCTTCACCGCTAAGTTAGCTGGTACAGAGCGTGGTATTACCGAGCCTACCCCAACCTTCTCATCATGCTTCGGTGCTGCTTTCTTATCATTACCTCCAACCAAGTACGCAGAAGTACTTGTTAAGAGAATGGAGCAGTCAGGCGCTAAGGCATACTTAGTAAATACTGGTTGGAATGGTACCGGCAAGCGTATCTCTATTAAGGATACCCGTGGTATTATCGATGCAATCTTAGACGGTTCAATCGATACTGCTGATACTAAGACTATCCCTGTATTCTCATTCAAGGTTCCAACAGCATTACCTGGCGTTGATTCTAAGATCTTAGATCCACGTGACACCTATGCTGATCCTTCACAGTGGGATGCAAAGGCTAAGGACTTAGCTGAGCGCTTCATCAAGAACTTCAAGAAGTTCGAAGCTTTAGGTGGTAACCTAGTTAAGGCTGGTCCACAGTTATAATCTGATTTTTAGATTAAACTGATATAACCCGGTGCAGTCAATGTACCGGGTTTTTAAATTTTTGATAGGTGTTTATATGGGTAAGCCATTTATTACAAGAGAAGGTTATGATCAGCTTCATAAAGAATTGAATTATCTTTGGGAAGTTAAAAGACCTGAAATTACACAAAAAGTTAGTTGGGCTGCCAGTCTTGGTGATAGATCAGAGAATGCTGATTACCACTATAACAAACGTTTATTAGGTCAGATTGATAGACGTATTCGCTATTTAAGACACTGTATGAATGACCTTCAGGTGATTGAGTACAATAAGCAACAGGAAGGTAGAGTCTTCTTTGGTGCTTACGTTGAAATAGAATCTGACGATGATGGTTCAAAGTTACAAATCAGAATCGTAGGTTCTGATGAGATCTTTGGCAGATCAAACTGTATCTCTGTAGATGCTCCAATGGCAAGAGCATTACTTGGCAAGTCTGTAGATGACGATGCAGAGGTTGTTACTCCACATGGAAAGAGATTGTGGTATGTAAACAAGATCACTTACCAAAAGCCAGAGTGGTTTGAGGAGCAGCCTATTGTTGAGAATTCTTTAGCTTCAGATGACAACGAAGAAGTTGTTGTTGAAGAAATGTCTGAAGAAGAACAAAAGAAGATCGAACAAGAATACTTAAAGACTTTAGTTCAAGAAAACGAATAACTTCTTTAGGGAATAACTTCTTTAGGAAAAACACTTTTCCATAAAGGTTTATCTTAGGCTGAGACATTAACGCTCATGCCTAAGTTAAATTTAGGCCTACTGCTGTTGTACTTATTAGCAATAGCTTTAGAGCTGTAACCTTCACCTTTCTTTCTCTTATCCTCAGCGTCTTGTGAATAAGATGCACCAGTTGATGAACCAAAAGAGCCACCTAAAGCTGCATTCATAGCTCCAGATGCGGTTACATTCTGATTAAGGCTAGCTCCTGATGCAGATGAACTGGAAGCTGCTTTGCCACTACCTGTACCTTTTGTCTCTTTGGTGTCTTCTTTCTTTTCGGTTTTAGCAAGCTCTTTTTTACTGCTTACTTTCTCTCCATTAGCCTTGATTAAAACATCTGTCTGTATGAAAAGATTTGAGTTAACAGGAGCTGTTTGAACACTACCTTGAGATACCGCTGCGTTACTAGCAGATTGGGCATTCTGATTGATTTGAGGAATGGTTTCACGGGCCATACTATCCCTACGGGCTTCTTGTGCTGCATGAGGCACGCCCGCTGTAACTATGTTGCTAATGGTACTGGTTGCAATATCCATAGTTAATGCCTAAAAGATAGAATTATGCCTTACTTACTATATCGGAAAATTTGCACTGAAAATTTAATTCTAAATTTTATGAATTATCAATTAGTTAGTGTTTTTATAAAAATTCTGATAAGTTTTGATAATTCCTTACCCTCAGTCAGGAAAGGCATATGAGCTGAATTTTGTAGAACCGCACACAAGTGATATTGAGGATCCATGATTTTTGAAGCTATTTCTTGTTTAACCAGGCGGTCTTTTGCTCCAAATATATGGAAGCAAGGTATCTTTAAGTTGAAAAATGCTTCTCTATGATCTGAATAAGCCATTTTAAACAGACCGTTTCTCAATACCTGAGGGTCGATGGTACCCATCTTATCGCAAGCTTCTAAAATGAACTGGTTCTGTTCTTTGGTAAGAGATCCACCTTGAGTTTGCATCTTAAAGAACAGTTTAATCGAACGAATGTTACGTCCTTCATCAAAGAGCTTTAAACATTTAAGAACATATCTGTAATCAAATCCAGGCCAATTTGGATCAGAAGGAAATCTTGGAGTACCACAAATAGAGATAAATCTTTTGATCTTTTTTTCAGTGTCAGCGTAACAGGCACAACTTGCAGCTAAGGTGCTCAAAGACCAAGAGATCAGAGTGCAGTCTTTTGGAATTGAATTTAAGATTAGATTTGCTGTCTGTCTTGTTGATATTGAAAATTGCTTTAACTCTTCAGATTTGCCATATCCAGGCATGTCTAACAGGATAACGTTATAGTCAGGAAATAACGAAACAAAAGGTTTTAGAAAGTTTGAATCAGTAGCCCAGCCAGGAGTAACAACTAATTTAGGTGCATTAGGATCACCATAGCTTGTGCTACCAAGTTTAAGATTATCTGTAATATTCATATAAAAAGCGCTGCATTTGCAGCGCTATCTTAAACTAGATGTTCTTTTCTTTGCGGTAAGCAATTAAGTCTTCGATTGAAAGACAGGTTAAGTCATGCTCCATAGCAAAGGTAGTTACACGTGGTAACTTTGCCATTAAACCATCAGGAGCACATAACTCGCAAAGAATACCAGCAGGAGCAAAGCCAGCTAAACGAGCTAAATCAACTGAAGCTTCAGTGTGACCGTCACGCTCTAAAACGCCACCTTTTTTAGCTACTAGTGGGAACATGTGACCTGGGCTTGCTAAATCTTCTGGCTTACCATTTGGGTTGATTACAGCTTTGATTGCCTTTACACGGTCTGGAGCGCTAACACCAGTTGTTACACCCTTAGCTGCATCGATAGAAATGGTAAATGCAGTGCCGTATACAGAAGTATTGTGCTCAACCATCATAGGTAAGTTCATGCGCTTTGCCTGCTCTGGCTCAATACAAACGCAAACAATACCTGAACATTCACGGATCATGAAAGCCATCTGTGCATCAGTTACAGTTTCTGCTGCATAAATTAAATCGCCTTCATTCTCTCTATCTTCGTTATCAACAACAAGTACACCACGACCTTTCTTTAAAGCAGCAATAGCAGCTTCAACACGGTCATTTGCAGTGTGACCGAAATTCTCTAACAGATTTTTAAAGCTCATTTTTACCTCATTATTTCTGTGAGTTGTTGCGGGCTTTTTCCATGATTTCTTTCATGGTCTTTACAGCCTCAGGCAAGCCTGTGAAAATTGCACGAGCAATAATGCTATGTCCAATGTTAAGTTCATTCATTTGTGGAATAGCAGCAATTGCAGCTACGTTATTGTAATTAAGTCCGTGTCCTGAATTTACTCCAAGACCTACTGAGTCAGCGTAAGCAGCCATCTCAGTTAAAACTTTTAGCTCTTCTTTAATTGCTTTTTCATTGGTTGCATTTGCATAGCGACCTGTGTGGAACTCTACAAATGGTGCACCAACTTTAACAGCTGCATCGATCTGCTCTTTTACAGGATCGATGAATAAAGAGCAAACAGTACCAACGTTATCTAACTTGTTAATTGCCTTCTCGATCTTATCCATATTAGATAGAACATCAAGACCGCCTTCTGTAGTAACTTCTTCTCTTCTTTCAGGTACCATACATACCTTTTGAGGAGCTACTGCAACAGCAATAGATAAGATTTCATCGGTTACTGCCATCTCTAAATTTAAAGAGGTTTTAATAGTTTCTCTGATGATTCTTACATCTCTGTCAGTGATGTGTCTTCTATCCTCACGTAAGTGAGTAGTAATACTATCAGCGCCTGCAAGTTCAGCGATAGCTGCGGCAGTTACAGGATCTGGATAATTTGTTCCACGTGCATTACGAACAGTAGCGACGTGATCAATATTAACACCAAGAAAAATAGGCTTCATTTTTATTATGTCCCAAGTTGAAACTTCACAATATTATAACTTGATAAAGATCAAATTTTTGCCTTTTTATAGTGTCTTTTCTATCTTTTTTTACATTTTTCATTTGTTATCTGTATCACAAGAGCTAGATCCAAAATTTCTTAATTGAGAATATTTCAGTTAAGATTAAAGGAAACACATACAAAAGCATCAATATTTAGACAAACAATAAAAAATTAAGTAATAAATAAAACCTTTCTTTGAGTGATCAAAGACTATTTTAAGGAAGATTTGTTATGGCCAAAATTCTAAATTATGGTTCTTTAAATATTGATTATGTGTATGAAGTTCCTCATTTTGTAACACCTGGTGAAACCCTTCAGTCAAAAGGAAGAAGTATCTTTGCAGGTGGTAAAGGTCTTAATCAGTCTGTCGCATTAGCTAGAGCTGGTGGTGATGTATATCATGCTGGTGCCGTAGGTAAAGCAGACGGACAGATCCTCATCAATGTTCTTACTGAAAATAAGATCAACTCAGACTTCTTAAAGCAAAGAGATGAAGCTAGTGGTCATACCATTATTCAGGTAGATGATAATGGTCAGAACTGCATTATTCTCTATGGCGGTTCAAACCAGACCATCACTACTGAGGATATTGATGAAACCTTATCTCATTTTGACAAGGGTGATTATTTAGTTCTGCAAAATGAGACTAATAACATCGAATACATGATCAATAAGGCATACGAAAAAGGCTTAAAAGTTTGCTTTAATGTTTCTCCATATTCTGATGAATTATTGAAATTACCTTTAGATAAATGCTCTTACCTGATTGTAAATGAGATCGAAGGTTCTTCAATGGTGGCAAAACCTGCTGATACCGATCCTTATGAGTTAATTGATGAGCTTACAAAGAAGTATCTAAATTCTTCATTTGTGTTAACTTTAGGTTCTCGAGGCTCAATCCTAAAACAAGTGGGTTGCGATCCAATTTCTTGTAAGTCTTTCAAGGTTCAGGCTGTAGATACAACAGCTGCAGGTGACACCTTTCTAGGTTATCTAATTACTAATTTAGCAACAGGTATGAATCCTGCGCTCGCTATTAAATGTGCAACAGCAGCATCAGCTTTGGCTGTACAGACTAAGGGTGCAACACCTTCTATTCCAAAGGCTAGTGCTGTCTTAGATTTCATTAAGAAATCAAAAGTTGATGTTTTAGTAGATAAGCTCTAGGAGAAATAAAATGAAAAAGATTGGTTGCTTAAATTCAGAATTATCATACGTAATCTCAAAATTAGGTCATTTTGATACTCTCACTATCGGTGATTGTGGACTGCCAGTACCTAAGGGAGTCCAGAGAATCGATCTTGCAGTTACATACGGTGTACCAGCTTTTGATGATGTATTTAAAGTTGTTGATGCTGAAGCTAAATTCCAAAAAGTAACTATTGCTTCTGAGGCAAAAGAAGCAAATCCAGCTTTTTATCAAAAGATCCACGAATGGGCTAAACTCAATGGTATTGAGGTTGTTGAAGTACCTCATGAGCAGTTCAAAAAGCTTTCAGCATCAAGTGTTGCTGTAGTAAGAACTGGTGAGTGCAAGCCATTTAGCAATGTTATCTTAGAGTCAAATGTATCTTTCTAAGTCAGTTTTATTTCTTAAGGCGTCTTTAGCTAGACATGGATGATTCTAAAGAAAAACAACAGAAAATCCTGCCATTGTCATACGGACTGGGACTAGTCAAAGAATTAGTTCCAGTGCCTACTCATATCTTTAAATCAGACAACCACTACTATGAGAAGTTTGATAGAGAAGAAGTCGATGAATGGAACGTCTTAAAAACTGACTATGAATTTAGAAAGAAGATCCTAAAGGAAGTCAAAGAAAAGAATATTGTCATCATTAATGAAGAACAACCTGTGTTATTTGGTGGTGTTAAGTGTACTGATGATCTGCTCTTAGTGATAGGTCCTGTGGTTATTACTCAGGTTGATCAGAACTTTTGTAAGTTATACGCACTAAAGCATAAAGCAAACAATGTAAGCTTGTTTTACATTGATGTGAAAAAGTTAGCTTCAATTCTTCTGTTAATCTACAGTTCAATTACTGACAAATACATATTTTTAAGCGACTTCTTAGATAAGAGTTTTCTAAATGATGAACTCTTAGAGTCAGCTCAAAAGCATGTAGCTAATATCTTTTCAAGGCAGTCTTTAACTAACAGACCTCATAATCCAGGGGTATTTGAGGATTCAATTAAACTTGCAATAAAACAAGGTGACGTTGAAGGACTTAAAAAAGCTCTAAATTCAATCTATGCAAGCATGCGTGGAACACTAGCAAGATCTGAATTAAGATCAGCAAAGAACCTAGCCATTGTTGATATCACGATTGCTTCAAGAGCAGCTATTGAAGCAGGGCTGAGTGTAGAAGAGCTTTATGTTATCTCTGATGCTTTTATCATGGAGGTTGAGGATTGCAAGTATCCAAGTGATGCAGCTGCCCTAGCCAGAGCCTGTGCTTTAAGATGTACTCAGATGGTGGCAAAACATAAACTAGATCTTGAACAAGGTAATTTGCTCTCACCTGTAGTTTTAAGAGCATGTGACTACATTGACCGCCATCTATACGAAAAGTTTAATCTTGAGACAGTAAGTAACAAGCTAAAAGTAAGTTCAAGTTACCTATCAAAGCTTTTTAAAGAAGAAAAGAAAATGACTCTAGGAGAGTACGCAAGACTTAGAAAAATTGAAGTAGCTAAAACTCTTCTGGCTACAACAGATAAAAGTATCTCAGATATCGCTTTAATGCTGTCATTTAATTCCCAAAGCCATTTTGGTCGGGTCTTTATTTCAATTCAGGGTGAGAGCCCTGCTCAGTACAGAAAGAACAATGCAATCCGCGATAATGTTCTTTAATCTTAATAGTAATATTTTCTGATAATTGTCAGTAATTGTTCCTATCAAAAGACGCAAATTTAATTTTTAACTGTGTTCAAAAAATATGGTTTTTGACGCTTAAAAAAATCAAATTTTTGTAAAAGCAAAATTTAGTGTAGCTACTTTGGGATTTATCTCACAAATAAAATAATTCGTAACTATTCAGAACCCTACCGACCAAAGATAATGTCAGGGGTACCGTCAAAAGCAGCTTTTAATGCTTTAACTGCATTTATGCCATTCTTTTTGGCGGTGCCAATGTAGGACATAATCTTCAGGTAATTTTCTGC